>JAQCJA010000470.1 GCA_027593305.1 bacterium | reverse complement strand
TTGCCCCAGAGACTGTGCTCGGATTTCCAGACCTGGCTGCGTTGGTGGCTGAGTATCATCAGCAATGCTGGCACAAGCACCGCTGCCATGCGCAGCAGAGGGGTCCTGCATATGTGGGCCCACAGAGTGGCACTCAGAATGATGAACAGGAAGGCACTGGCCAGGTACAGGCGATGCTCGTTGACGAGAACATTCAACGGCACGATGCTGGCCGGAACCATCGCCAGCACAGCCCAGCAGCCGAGCAGACGGTTCCGGCCGCTCGCAAGCCGCCAGACCAGACCCAACACGCTGAGGACCAACACCATCGACAGCAGGACAACAGCACTGGCAGGCGTTGGCGCCACGGCGAAGTCGTGCTCAACGGACAGTCGTGTGGGTATGACCAGCAGATGCAGGTAGTACGAAGCCGCCTTCAGTTGCGTCCATATCTGCTCTAGCAGAGGGCGTACCGGATTCCCCAACGAACGGGCGGCAAATCCTGCAACGATCCACAGGTGGGCGCCCCCAGCAAGCACAAAGGGCAGCAAGCCCAGTGCCCGTCGTCTCGGGGGGGATAGGGACCTTGCGGGCAACAGGGCTTCGAGGGCGACAAGCATGACCGGCAGAACCACGGCCGTCGCTTTCGATGTGAGGGCCAGTCCGAAGGCAACCAGACTTGAGACGTACCAGCGAATGTCACCCCCGGCGCGCCAGCGGAGGTACCCCCACAGTGCCAGGAGCATACCGCAAGCGGCAAATGACTCTGAGCGACTGCTGACGTAGTTGACGACTTCGCTGTTGACGGGATGTACAGCGAACAGCGCCGCAGCCCCGGCGGCAGCCATCCAGGGCAACCCGAGAGCAAGAGCCAGAGCCAATACGCCCGCAACCCCGATGATATGCGCCAGCAGATTGACGAGCAGATGGGCCCAGGGAGCCAATTCTGCAGCGGCGTAGGTGACGGCGTACGACAGGACCACAAGGGGGCGAAACATCGCCCGCTCGGGTCGACCCGAAAACGTTGTGGGATCGGTGAAGAACGTTGTGGGACTGTTCAGGCTTCGCAGCGTGGGATTTTCGACGACGGAGTGCATGTCGTCGTAGTGGAAACCGTTATGGAGGGCACCGGCGTGAGCGAACAACAGGGCCCCGAGGATGATAAAACCCGCGATCGCCCGTTGCCGCATCACGTCGTGAATGCCTGTAACGTCCTTCGTCAGCAGCCGCCGGCGATCGCGGGCACAATGGAGACACTGTCGCCGTCCTTCAGGGCCGTATCCTTCCCGTCGAGAAAGCGAATGTCTTCTTCGTTGATGTAGATGTTGACGTAGCGTCGGATGTCACCAGTCTCATCGAAGAGCTTTTCCTTCATGCCGGCGTAGGCCTCCTCGAGACCTTCAACGAGAGCCGCTACAGTTGCAGCCTCAACCTGGACTTCAGACTCGTTGCCGGTGAGCTTGCGCAATGGTGTGGGAATGTGAACGGTAACAGCCATGGTTCGGGCTCCTTGCTCAGTGTGCGGAATCTGTGATTTTGCTCGACTTCAAGTCACCGACTCTGGTGCGCGCACTGCCCACCAGAGCGGCGTCATCGCCGATATCGACGACGCGTTGAAACGCTGCCAGAGCCGCGGCTTTCATGCCAAGGCTCAGGTAGAGATTGCCTATGTTGTACCACGCATCAGATCGATCTGGTGTCGTCGCCGTGGCCTGCAAATAGGCGGCAAGAGCCTGTTCATCCAGTCCAAGACTCCTCAGGGCAACCCCCCTGCCGATGTGAACATCCGCATCGTCCCCGGCTCCCGCAGCGATTGCTGCGTCGAAGTAGTCCAGTGCGCCGCGTGCATTGCCACTGAAGCGCAGGGCGATCTGTCCCTTGCGGACCTGCGCACGACCACCGGTGTCGTCGTACATCAGCGCCGTGTCGTAGTGCGCATCCGCCGCAGACCAGCGGCCGCGCATCAGCTCCAGTTCGGCGAGATTCAGTCTCGCCGGCACGTTGTCGGGAGATGCGGAGAGCAGTTCACGGAACTGGGTCTCTGCCTCCTCCATCCGGCCAAGGCTGCTGTAGAACAAACCAAGGTTGTTGCGACTTGCCGGATGCCGCGGACGCAATGCGATCGCCCGGAGATAGGATGCCTCAGCTGCCACCATCTCTCCCTTGCTGGCCAGAGCGTCGGCGAGTCGCAAGTGGGGCCGGACCATCTGCGGTGATTTCTGCGCGGCATCCGCCCAGAGGGTCGCCTCGCTCTGCCAGTCCGACGTGCGCGCCATCGTCAGCAGAGCCAGCACCGCAATATAAAGGGCAAGGCCCCAGGTGGCCATCGGTACCGACCCGATGCGCCGGCGACTGCCGCAACTGTGCAGGCAGACAGCCACAGGCAGAATCACACCGAATGACGCCAGATACAGGCGGTGCTCATTCACCAGTACAATCAGCGGGATGAGCGTCGTTGGCAGCAGTAGCAACCCCCACCAGCCGACAGCAAGCGCCAGCCAGCGGAGCTGATACCGCAACGTCCAGGCTACAGCCACAACAGAGCCCAGGAGCATGACGGCAAAAACCACTGACACGTCGACAGCCGGCGAGACCTGGAACTGGTGCTCAACGTTGAGACGTACTGGGAGCGCCAGCAACTGCAGATAATAGACGTGCGCCTTGGCCTGCGTGAACAGTTGTGCTGCCATGGAACGAACCGGGGCAGTGAGCAGCGCCTGCGTTGCCGGTCCACGCACAAACATGATGTAACACAGCCCCAACGCCAGCAGCGCCAGGTATTGCCGCCAGCCGCTTCGTACGCGTTGCCATCCACCTGTGAACCCATCACCAACAGCAACCGCCAGGGGGGCGATGATCCCCACTGATTTGCTCAGCAGGCTTGCCGCTGCCGCTGCAAGTGATGCGAGCCACCAGGAACGGGACGTGGTTGCCCGATATTTCGCATGCAGAGCAGCAGCACCCATCAACAAGAGCCCCATAAGCACCTCAGAACGGCTGCTGATATAACAGACTGCCTCACTGTTGATCGGATGGAGCGCAAAGACCAGTGCTGCAGTCAGGGCAACGGGTTGGCGTATGCCCAGCCCCACGAGCCATGCCAGAGCAACGGCTGCCGCCAGTCCATGAAAGAACACACTGGTTGCATGATAGCCTGCGGCAACGTTGCCGAAGAGAGCGTGGTCGACTGCAAATGTCGTCAACAGCAGGGGCCGATACATGGCGCTTTCCGGGTTCACGGAAAACGACCCGGCGTCCCCCAGGAAGGACGGAATGTTCGACAACACACGGATGTGGGGATTGTTGACGACGGTGTGGAAGTCGTCCAGGTGGAAGCCGTTTCTCAGGCTGCCGGCATAGACAGCGGCGACCACCAGGAACAGCAGCAGGCCGGGGCGGGCGCGCGACACGATAGGTGAGCCCCTCAGGGCTGGACCGCTATTTCCACTTCGATGAAGTCCGCATGCCCATCGTCCCAGGAGAAGGCTTTGTAGCCGCGGCGTTCATCGCCGTACACCGAAACGACGAGATAGACCGCGTCCGGATAGGCAGGTTCATCCCAGGCCATGGCCCGATCCTTGTCCTCCTGTGAGAAGTAGGCGTCGCAATCAACGTGGGAATGATAGAATCCGCTGACCCCTCCGCCACTCTTCTCCGCGCCGTTGACGATGCGGAACAACTCTCCGGAGTCGATGAAGTAGGCGGTACGTGCATCCCGCGGATACTGCTCAGGGTCCTTCGCGTGCAGCTCGTCCTGCAGATTCCGGCATTTGTGCATGGCAGATAGATCACCGCCCGCCCCTGTCGTCAGAATGCCGCAGCACTCCCCTGGATATTCCTGCAGAGCCTGCTGGAATATCGCATCGAGATCTGCCGCTCGCAGCATGAGCATCTGTTCTACTCTCCTTGTCCGGATCTCTGAGGTGGGCTGACGATAAGCCCGCTGTCCTCAAGAGCCATGCGCCACATGGGTGTTGTCATATACTTGTCGCCACCATCGCAGAAAACAGTAACCACCGTCCCCTCCGTCAGCTTGTTGGCAATCTCGCAGGCGCCGACATAGGCGGCACCGGCTGACTGGCCGACAAGAATGCCATAATCTCGGGCGAGGCGGATGGTCGCA
>JAQCJA010000469.1 GCA_027593305.1 bacterium | reverse complement strand
CGTGTCCCCGGGTCGGAGACAGCCTGCATCAAACCTGTGCTCGACGCCGGCGCCCCGGGCATTGTTGTTCCCCAGGTCCGCTCCGTGGATGAAGTTCGTCGGCTCATTGACGATTGCCGCTACCCGCCGAAGGGGCACCGGGGTTTTGGGCCCCTCGTCGCCTCCGACTACGGCCGCATGGGCGACGGCTACGTCGAGCGGGCCAACGGCAGTCTCTTCGTGTCGGTGATGATCGAGTGCACCGAAGCGGTCGACGTGATCGACGAGATCGTCGCACTGCCGGGGCTCGATTCCGTCGTTCTTGGGCCCTATGACCTGTCCGGCTCCTTCGGTGTCCTCGGCCAGGTGCACCACACCGACGTCGTTGCCGCCATGGAACACGTCATCGCCGCAGCGCAGGCGCGGAATGTAGCGGTTGGTTCGGGCATGCCCGCCGACCCGGAATTCGCCGTGCTGCAGGCGTCGCGGGGCGTTCAGTGGATGCAGATGGGCGGTGACATCAGCTACATGATGAGCGCCACCCAGGACACCATGGTCACCGTGCGCCAGCGGCTGCTGGACGGCACACAACCATCTCCCTGAACCATCTCCCTGAACGATCCCCCCGGCCCGGGTCCCTTGCGCACATTTCCTGCCGGACAACTGCACGATCTGGGTGTCGAACTCTTCGTTGCCTGCGGCGCGCCCGATGCCGAAGCCGAGGCGGTCGCGGCGCATCTCGTCGAAGCCAGCCTCATGGGCATCGACTCCCACGGCGTCGTGCGCTACATCTGGTACGTGGAGCAGTGCCTCGCCGGGCGCATCCACCCGGGCGCCCGCGTGCAGGTGCTGCGGGATGGCGGCCACGTCGCCCTCGTCGACTGTGCCATGAACTTCGGCCAGATCGGTGCCGGTTTCATGGTCGATCTCGTCAGGGAACGGGCCCGGGATGGCGGCATTGCCTTTGCCACCAGCCGGCACTGCCATCACGTGGGCCGACTCGGTGCCTATCCGCAGGCGCTGGCAGAAGCGGGCCTGTTCGGCTTTGCCGTCGCCAACAGCCAGCGCCATGGTCATTTCGTCGTTCCCTGGGGGGGGCGCGAGGGGCGCCTGGCGACCAACCCGCTTGCCTGGGCGGCGCCGACAGCCGGTCGTCCCATGCTGCTGGACATGTCCACCAGCATGACGCCCGAAGGCAAGGTGCGTACAGCGCTGCACGCTGGACAGCAGCTGCCGGAAGGGCAGATTCTCGACGCAGATGGGCTGCCGACGACAGACCCCGGTGCATTCTATGGGAACGGGGATGGGCCACCGGAGGGTGCGATCCTGCCATTTGGCGGCGAGCTGGGCTATCGTGGTTTCGGCCTGGGCCTGCTCGTGGAGGTCCTCGGCGCCAGCATCGCCGGCGTGCCGCTGGGAGCGGCGGAACCGGCTGTGGCAGGTGACGTTCCCTACATCAACGGCTTTTCCCTGCTGGCGATCGCCCCCGGGGCTGTCACCGGTGATGGGGACCGGTTCGCCATGCTGACGGAGGAACTCAGGGCCTATGTTACCAGTTCCCCTGTGGCACCCGGCCATGAAGAAGTGATCCTGCCAGGCGAACGCGAGTTCCGCACGCTGGATCAGCGACAGAATGACGGCATCCCTCTGCCCCCCGAAACCTGTCGACTCATCAACACGGTGGCAGAAAAACTCGGCGTCCGCGCCAACCTATGACGGGAGTCTGCACAACGTGAAGACCTACAGGATTGCCCTGTTGCCGGGGGACGGCATCGGTCCGGAACTGGCGCTCGAAGCCAGGAAAATTCTCACGGCCATTCAGGCCCGGGGCCAGGCGCAGTTCGATTGTGTGGAGGCGCCCTTCGGCGGCAATGCCTACCTGCAGACGGGCAAGGCCTTTCCGGATGAAACCAAGCAGATCTGCGACGACGCCGACGCCATCCTCAAAGGGCCCATCGGCCTGAGCAAGCAGGAGTCGGACAAGATCCCCGTCGATGAGCAACCCGAGCGCGGCGCGCTGCTGCCCATGCGCCGGCGCTACGACACCTTCGCCAACTACCGCCCCGTGTACCTGCCCAAGGCGCTGGCCCACTTCTCGCCCCTCAAGCCGGAGATCGTCGGCGACGGCATCGACCTGCTGATGATCCGCGAGCTGGTGGGTGGACTCTACTTCGGCGCCAAAAAGCGCGGCACGAACGACGCCGGGCTGCGCTACGTGCACGAAACCCTCGAGTATGACGAGAGCCAGATTGCCCGCATCCTGCACGTGGCCTTCGGTGAGGCGATGAAACGCAAGCGCGTCCTGCACAATGTGCACAAGAGCAATGTGCTGCTGTCGAGCGTGTTGTGGAACGAAGTCCTGGAGGAAGTCGCCACGCAATACCCCGAGGTGGAGGTCAAGCACCTGATCGTGGATGCAGCGGCAACCCTGCTCTGCCTGCACCCGCGGCAGTACGACGTGATGGTCATGGAGAATATGTTCGGCGATATCCTGAGCGATCTGGGCGGCGGCCTGCTGGGATCCCTCGGCCTCATGCCCTCTGCCTGCATCGGCCCGGAAAAGGCCTACTACGAGCCGGCCCATGGCTCAGCCCCCGATATCGCCGGCCAGGGCATCGCCAATCCGTACTCGATGATCGGCTCCGTGGCGATGATGCTGGAGACAAGTTTCGGCATGGTCGCCGAGGCTCGCTCCATCTGGTCGGCGCTGGAGCAGGTCTTTGTCGACGGCTACGCCACGGTGGATCTTGGTGCGGGCATCGACGGCGTCGAGGTGCTGGACACGGCAGCCTTCGGTGACAAGGTGGTTGCGCGTCTGGCGGTATGACCCCGGCTCGATGCAGGGATTTCTGACGAACGCAGCCGGGCCTATCGGTAACGCTCGCCGAAGACCTCTACCGCCTTGCGCACGGTGATCATCGCCAGATCGACGCGGCCATCGAATGTGCCGTACATGCCCATCTCGGTGCCGAAGGCCATGCCGTAGGTACGGGAGGCGAAATCCATGAGGTTGAAGCCCTCGCCACGCCGCGTTGCATCCAGCCAGGCGACGCCCGCTTCGGACGTGTCAAACCATGGTCCGAGAGACATGACATCCTCTTCGGTGGCAAGGGTCGCGCCGGAATCTGTGATGCCCCCGATGATGGCGCGGGCCGCCTTCTGCTCCCAGAGCTCATTGTCTGCATCGGGCTGGCGCCGGGCCGACAGGAAATACCGATCATCCATCAACTGCGACTCGTGCAGATCAAAGGACAACCCGGGCCGGATGCGGGCCATCAGGTCTCGCGTGACCCGGGGTTCCACGGGTGACCACGGCGTATCGTGGAAGCGATTGATATGGAGGATCTCGCCCGTCTGTGAGATGATCAGCGTGTAGGCGCGCCCGAGATCACCCGTGCCCTCCACGCCCGTCTGCCCGGGTGTCATGTAGACACGACGCCCCTGCAACGGCGCCAGCCGCGCCGGCTCTTCGGCATACAATCTTTGCAGCCGGGTGTAGAAGTGATACTGCGGACATCGCCTCTCCGGCGCCGGCCGTGCACTGGCATAGCCGTAGTCACCGATCAGTGACAGCAGCAGATCTTCCTCCTCAAACAATACCTCGCCCTGGTCGCGCAGGATCGCCTCAACCTGCGCAAAGGAAGTCGCCGCCGGTGTCTCCCCGAGCCCCAGCGACAAGGCATGCGCGAAGCCCTGGAAACCCACCGGATCCCGCGTAGGGATCACATATACCTGGTGCTCGGTCTCCACTTCATCGATCGACTGGACCGCGGCGCTGACCCCGGCCTGCTCGGTCGAATGGGACCCCGCCGTAACAAAGATCGCCGGCAGCCTGTCTCCCCCACCCCGCGCCACAATCAGAGGCGACCCATCCACCGTATGCCCCAGGACCTCAACCGACCGCGCCCGACGCCGCACATCCGCCAACAACTCGTCATAAGTCCAGTATACTTGTGCCATTCTCGTCTCCCTTTCTCTCAATCTCGCTGTCAGTTCTTTCATCCAAACCAAGCTCGGTTTTCAGTCGCCCAGTCGGGTCGGCGCAGGGCCGCAGGGAGGCCCGCGCAGGGCAGGTCCCGGCTGCTGCCCGGGCCCCGAAGGGGGCCGCGACAGGACGTCGCGGCCC
>JAQCJA010000468.1 GCA_027593305.1 bacterium | reverse complement strand
CCTGCCGTGAGCAGGCCACTGGCAGAGGAATGGTGGTTCTCAGTCATGAATTGGACTCCTTTGGGTGCCGCGAATCTGGGCATTGTCGCCGGCTGCCACAATGCCCACGCAGAGTTTTCGCCTCAGCCGCCAAGGGACCGGTCAGGGCAGGCAGGTGGTAACCGGCCGAGCAGGCACAGAGCCGTCGCAGGGTATCACCGAAGTTGGCCGTGGGAAGCGTCGAAGCCGGTTCAACCGCGATCCAGCAGTCATAGCCGCGTCCCCTGTCAGCCCTGTCGTGCAGACGGCCCTCAGCCGACGTGGGACGAATCCCCGGTGTCGGTCCTCTCCGTGATGCTGGCAGCATCGCCGATCCCGCCAAAGGCATCATCCATGGCTGTGTCCGCAATCCGAGCATACTGGCGGCGGACAAACAACATGAAGAAGGCCAGCATCAGGAAGACGATGATCGATTGCCCCACCTGTAGCAGGGCGTTGATACCACTGGTGTTCTTCAACACCAGCGCCGACAGGCCCAACCAGATGCTGACGACGTAGACAATGAGCACCGCCCCCACTCGATCCACTCGCAGATCCTCAAGGCGATGATGGATATGATCACGTCCGGTGAACTCGAGCCATTGGCGGAAACTGCGTACCTGCCCCGTGCCGACGCGCATAACCGTGGTGAAGGTCATGTCGAAGATGGGCACGCCGAGAATGAGGATGGGGACGATGAGACCAACGATGTGATGACTGGCCCAGTCCCCCATCACTGCCAGAGCCGATACCATGAAGCCAAGAAAGGTGCTGCCGGCATCACCGAGGAAGATCCATGCACGTTTCCCGGGGCGGAAGTTGTAGACGAGAAAACTGAGACACGCCCCCAGCAACGGCAGCGCCAGGAACATCATGTCGAACTGTGAATTCTGCCACGCCACAAGGCCGAAGAACATCGCGTTGATCGCCGTGGACCCCGTGGCGAGCCCATCCATGCCGTCAAGGAAATTCACTGCGTTCGTGATGCCCACGACCCAGATGGCCGTGAGCAGCCATTCACCGACTGTACCCAACAGCGTATCCGGCAGAAATGAGATGACGACGCCGAAGTGTATGAGGATCGCCACGGCCACCAGTTGCGCCAGCAGTTTCCAGCGGGCCGAGATTTCGCGCAGATCATCAACGAGGCCGACAACGAGAATGAGGGTGCCCGCCAGAGCCACACCCTTGAGTTCATCGGTGAAAGCGAAGTTGCGCAGCACCGTCACGGCGAAGGATATATACACGGCCACACCACCGAGCAGTGCTGTTGGCACTCCGTGCGCCTTGCGTCCAGCAGGCACATCCATCGCCCCCAGGCGCGAGGCCATAGCATAGACCACGGGCGTGACAACGAACCCGACACCAAAGGACAGCAGCAGATAGGCCCAGCGCAATCCCGACTGGTTGAGCAGATCCCGCGCCTCACCGCTGAGCAGGAACAGGAACAGGAACAGGACGAAAATGCTTATTGCCAGCTTGTCCATGGTCCATGGCCGAAGCATGTCGCTGTCGTTCTTCATGCGCCAAGAACCTGATCAGCAGCTGCGATCACCTGTTGCACCTGGTCCTCGGACAGTGACGGATACAATGGTAGAGACAGGGCCGTAGCGAGCATCAACTGGGTCCCGGGAAAGCTCCCAGCCACGTCGAGGGCTGCATGCAGCGATGCGCCTACAGGCCGTCGGGCGGCGATTCCCAGGGCCTCGAATGCAGCCATTGAATCGTGCAAGCGTGCTGGCTCCAGAGTGAGTACATATCGATAGCTGATATCGGCGGCAGTCGCTGGTGGCCGATGTGCAGACCAGCGCCGGCACGCATCATCGTAGCGTGCCGCGAGTGCACGTCGTCGTTGCAGCAACTCGGGCAGGCGACGCAGTTGCACACGCCCGACGGCGGCACCGACGTCGGTAAGTTTGTAGTTCCATCGCCGCCGGTCCACCGGCAATCCATCATATTCCCGAAGTTCGGCCACCATCTGGGCAAAGCCGGCATCATCCGTCAGTACCATGCCCCCCTCACCACCGGTGGTGATAACCTTCGTCGCAAAGAAGGAACAGACTGCGGCAACACCGAGGCCGCCGACGCCGTCGGCACCCAGGGCCATCGCCAGGTCTTCGATGACGGGCAGGCGTTTCGCCAGCTCTGCGGTGGCCGCAGCCGGTCGGCCGAACATGTGCGGCACGATGGCGGCAACACAACCTCCCATATCGTGAGGCGGGTCGTCCATGTTGCCCGATACGCCAGCGACATCCGTCAGCACCGGAATCGCACCGGCAGCCTGCGTCGCGTGAACCAGCGCTGAACAGACGTAGCTCGGCATCAGCACCCTCTTCCCGGCGACACCCAGAGCCTGCAACGTCAACTGCAGGGCCGCCGTCCCGGAAGAAGTGGCCACACCATAACGCCGACCCGTGGCGGCGGCAACTTCCTCCTCAAATGCCGCCACAACAGGGCCGGCAGCCACCTGCCCACTGGCAACAACGGCGTGCGCCGCAGCGGCTTCCGCCTCCCCCAGATCCGGACAGGAGTGGGGAATCTGCATGGTCTTCGTCAATGAGCGGGTCCCTGCCACATCAGAGGGCGAAGAACGCACACACCTGGTCGGCAACGTAATCCACGGTATCGTCCGCCATTTCCGGGAAGATGGGCAGACTGAGAATCCGGCGGCAAGCTTCCTCACTCACCGGGTGCGCTCCCTCCCCGTCGCCAATGAATGCGTACGCATCCGTCAGGTGCAGTGGCAGCGGATACATCACGGCCGTGCTGATACCGACGCCATGCAGAAACTCAGCCAGCCCGTCACGTTGTTGTGTGCGCACCGTGTAGAGGTGGTAGACGTGCCTGGCCCCTATGGCCTCGGCAGGCAACCGCAGGTCGCCCACACCCGCCAGCAGTTCGGCGTACCGCTGAGCGATCTGCCGACGACGCTCATTCCAGCCTTCCAGGTGCGGCAGCTTGACTCCGAGTACGGCCCCTTGCAGCCCATCCATGCGGTTGTTGTAGCCGAGCTCATCATAGTGGAACTTGGGCCCTGCGAGGGGCATGCCGTGATTGCGCAGGGTGCGCAGGTGCGTCGCCAGGGCGTCGTCGTCTGTCGTGATTCCGCCGGCATCTCCGTAGGCGCCCAGATTCTTACCGGGATAGAAGGAAAAACATCCGGCGCGTCCCATGCTCCCGGCTGTGGCCTGGCCCTGCCGTGCCCCTTGGGCCTGAGCGGCGTCCTCGATGACATCGATGTCGTGTCGCTCAGCGATCTGACGCAGAGCTATGATATCCGCCGGGTGGCCGTATATGTGGACGGGCAGGATCACCTTCGTCCGTTCCGTGATCGCCGCCGCCACAAGTGCAGGATCGAGACAGAGGTGGTGATCCTCGACATCAACAAAAACCGGGCGGGCACCCACATGGCAGATCGCCTCCGCTGTGGCGCCAAACGTATAGGGAGTGGTGATGACCTCATCACCCGGGCCGACACCCAGGGCCCGCAGAGTGAGAATGAGGGCGTCCGTGCCATTGCTGACACCGACACAGTGCTTGACACCGCAGTAGCGGGCGTAGGCTTCTTCAAAAGCCTTCACCCTGGGTCCGAGAATGAACCCGCAGGAGCCGATCACATCGGCAATTGCCTCGTCTATGTCTTTCCTGATCGTGGCATGTTGCATCGACAGATCGTTCATCGGCACCGGCGCGACGGCAGACACACCTGGAGTGGCCATCATGTCTCTCCTAGAGAATGAAGTATCGCAGAGGGACAAATCCCTCGGCGTAGGTTACGCGCCCCTGGATGCCGCGAAAATGGGCGGCCGACTGGGCAATATCGACGATGGTCATGGCTTGAATGTTCGTCTTTTTCACCTGTGATGCGTGGGCCTCGAGAGCCCCCAGCTTCTGATGGATCACGGAGCCGATATCGACAAACACCGAAGGCAGGAACTGCTGAGAGGACAACCCCTCAAAGAAGAGCAAATTCGGCACTGAGCGTGCCGCAGGCACCACGGCCCGAGCGATCTGCCGGTGGTCCTGATGCGTATCCTCACCAAAATGGGTATAGACCGTATCGGGCATCACCTGCCGGACAACACCCTCGATCTTCATGATCGACTCCCGAT
>JAQCJA010000467.1 GCA_027593305.1 bacterium | reverse complement strand
CCGTGATCGATGATACGCTCGATGCCGGCCAGGTGGCTCCCGAGGACCGTGAGTGGCACGGCTCAGGCGGCCAGCGCAAGGACCGGGTGTTCTACTACGATCACATGAAGATTTTCGTTCGTGAGCCCGGCGCCAATGCCGGGTACAATCTCTGGCTGGCACCCCCCGCCTCAGGGGAAGCCGAGGTTTACTGGTGGGGTGGGCGGCAGAGAACCACTGAAGTCGTGCGCCCCCCCGTGCAGGTTGCCGGTCTGGTCCGGGGCACCAGCCGGAGTTTCGAGGTCGCCATTCCCTGGACCTGGATGGAAGCCTATCCGCAGCCTGGCGATCTCTTCGATGTGATGTTCCTGTTTACGGACTCCGACAGCCCGGGGGCGGATGTCGCCGTCAAGATTGCCAGCCAGCAGGACCGCTGGATCTGGTGGCAGGGGCAACTGGAACTGACCGATACACCGGAAGGCCTGCGCCCCCGCCCGGCACCGGCTGCAACGAGACGAACGGCGCCGGTTGTGGCAGCACGCAAACCGCCCGATCTTCGCGTGGCCGAAGCGATCGCCCGCTCCCGCGAAGCGGCGGCGACAGAGTCCCTGGGTGCCGACAGCAGCGCCGCGTCCGCGGCAGCAGCGCTCGCCGCTTCGGGGAGGGGTCCGGCAACTGCCGGGCGCGTGGCGACGTCGGCGTCACCCAGCGGCTCTGCCGCGTCTGCGGCAGCGATCCCCGGGTCCGGTTCGGCCCCCGGGTCCGGTTCGGTCACCGGGTCACGCCGCGCCCGGCTCAATCGCCAGCGACTGGAACGCCGCGATGGCCTGATGGCCCCCGCCTACCTGCGCGATATCGACCGGGACGTGGACCTGTCTGTTGCCCAGGTGGATACCTTCTATGCCGTCCTGCATCGACACCTGGAGCGCATCGCTGAGCAGCGCATCACGAGTCGTATCGATTTTTTCGTGGTCGACATGGCCTCCGGCGCACAGTGTCGGCGAGATCAGTCGCGCAAGTACCTGGTAGATCTGCTGGCGCGGGTTGCCGGGACCCACGATCCGACCATCGTCCGCTGGATCGCCGCTGCCGCAGCCACCGCGTCCGTTCCCGAGGCGGCGGCCGCCCAGTTCACCCGCGAGGTTGCTCTGCGGGCCGGCGACATCCTGGCCGAGCGCGGCGTGGCAACGTCGAGTGAACTCATCAAGCGGGGCCGCAAGGCCAGTGGCCTCGACGAGGATGAGGCCTACGCACTGCTGAGCGCACTGCAAGGACCCTGACCTTGCCGCTTGATCCACGTCCCGGCTCCCACGACCGCTGTGCTTCCTGAAGGTGTTGCATGACAGACCCTGCCGATCCCGAGCGGCTGGCCAAAGCGTTGCGCCACGAGGCCGAAGCCGAAGCCATCCAACGAATCCGTGATGAGATCTGGCGCATGGCAGAACCAGCACACGTGGATGGCGTGCTGCGTGTCATGCGCGACAGTCTGCACGGCCTGGGCGTCGACTTCAATGGTATCGGCATCAACCTCATGGATGCGGATCAACAGGGGGTACGACATTTCAGCTTCGCCGGCAGCGAAGGAGGCTGGACGGCCTCCGGGGAGGCCGGGATTGCCAGCAGGATTGTGGCCTTCATGCGCGCCGAGGGGCCGACGTATCGAGCCGATCTGCACCTGGATGACGCCTGGGGTGAGCGTCAGCGGATCGCATCCGATTGGGGCGACAAGGTTCGCTCCATCATTGACGTCCCCTTTGATACCGGAACACTGGCCCTCAACAGCTGTCACGCCGATGCGTTCTCCCAGGATGATCAGGATCTGCTGCGGAAAATGGCGGCCGCTCTGCAGGAGGGTTTTCGACGGATGCGAGATCTGCAGGTCGCACAGGAGCGTTCGCGGGAAGCCGAGCGACTGGCCAGCGAACGCCAGGCAGCACTGGAGAGGGAGATCGTACTGAGCCGCATCCGCGATCGGATCCTGTCGATGCGCACCTTGCGGGACGCGCCGCAGCACAGGGACATCATCGCGTCCCTGCGGGAACTGGGCGTGCCCGTGGATGGCATGTCGCTGCAGTTTCCGGGAGGCGAACCCGATCATTACGAAACCTTCCATGCCCCCAGCCTCACGTCATCGGGCAAATCCGGGGGCCTGCCTCTCGATGACCACCCGTGGGTGCGGCAGGTCTGGGAGACGGGCAAACCCGTCGTTGTGCATGCGGCACAACTCAAGGACTCAGGATTCGTCAACTGGCAGGACTGGTGCATCATCGAGGTCCCGTTACCCGGAGGCGGTTCCCTTGGTGTCAATCGGCGCGACGGCGGAACCTTTGATGATGACATGGTGCGCACCGTCGAAGCCCTGGCGGTGGTCGTCGCCGCCGGCGTTCAGCGGGTGCGTGACTTCGAGCGTCTTGAGCAGAGCGAGCAGCGGCACCGACACTTCGTCGAACACCTGCCGCTTGGGGTGGTGCAGTCAACAGTTGATGGCCGCCTGTTGTATCAGAATGCTGCTGCATGGCGGATCTATGGGTATGAAGAAGCGGAGTGGCCGAATCTCAAGGCTGCGGACCTGTACGAATCCCCGAAGGACCGGGACGGCATGCTGCGGGTGTTGCGCGAGAACGGATCGGCGCAGTTCGAATCTGCCATGCGCCACAAGGATGGCCACCGGTTGTGGATCCGTGGCATATCCTCTCTCGTCGTCAATCCGACGACGGGCGACGAAGAGATCCATGGCTATCTCGAGGACGTGACAGAGCGCAAGCAGATCGAGGAGCAGAATTCCCATCTTGCCGAGCAACTGCGCCAGGCGCAGAAGATGGAGGCTGTCGGTCAGCTGACGGCAGGCATTGCGCACAACTTCAACAACATGCTGCAGGGCATCTCCGGCAATCTGCAGCTGGCCATTCTTGACGCCGAGGGGGACATGCGCACCATGCTCGGTGATGCCGATCGTGTGACGCATCGCGCCGCGGAAATGATCCGGCAACTGATGGTATTCGCCAGGCAGGGATTGCAGCCCGTGGTCGGCAGTGTGCGACTGGCGCCGATCATTGAGAACACCATCGAGATCTGCCGTCGAACCTTCGACCGGAAGATTCTGCTGCAGGTCGATGTGTCCGAAGAGATCCACGTGATTGGTGATCCCGGCCTGCTGCAGCAAGTGTTGCTCAACATGCTGATCAACGCCCGTGATGCCGTCCTCGACGGCAAAACGGATGCGCCGAGCATCTGGATCGGTGCCACACACAAACACCTGACCGACGAAGAGGCGGCATCGAACATCGACGCCAGGGCAGGCGCCTGTGTAGAGATCGCCATCCGTGACAATGGCCATGGCATGGACGCCGAGACGCAACGGCGCATCTTCGATCCCTTTTTCACCACGAAACCCGTGGATCGCGGCACCGGACTCGGGCTGGCGACCGTATAAGGCATCATTACGCAGTATCAGGGCTGGGTTACCTGCCAGAGCGCACCAGACGAGGGGACCATCTTCCGGGTGTATCTGCCACGGGGCGGTGTGACGGCCGGCGAGCCGGAAAAGCAGCCGGCGATGGCACGTTCCGCCACGCGCAGCAACCTGCTCATCATCGATGACGAGGAGATCGTACGGGAGCCAACGCGGCGTCTGCTCGAGCGTAGCGGGTATGGGGTCCGGGTGGCCGCCAATGGTCCCACAGGGCTGGAGATCCTCACTGGGGGGCACCCCCCGATTGACCTCGTACTGCTCGATCTGTCCATGCCGTCCATGTCCGGTCACGAAGTCCTTGCTGAACTGCGTCGCCTGCGGCCCGATATCAAAGTGATCATCATCACGGGATACGCGACGCTGGATGACGAAGTGCACGGTGCCGACGGCATTCTGCAGAAGCCATTCACCGTGGTCGATCTGTTGCAGCGGATCAACAAAGTCCTGGCCAGCTGAGCGGTTCGCGTCCCCTGCGGTTTTGGTCTGCACGGCTCGCCTCGTAGCTTTGCTCACGGTGGCAGTTGCGTGCTCTCTGCGAGGATCTTGAATTCTCACGACCCCCAATGATGGAGGTAGCATGAAGGCATCTGATCTGTTCGTGAAGGCCCTGGAGGCAGAGGGGGTTGAGTACATCTTTGGTATTCCCGGCGAGGAGAACCTCGACCTGCTCAATTCTCTGCAGGGCTCAACGATCAAACTGGTGCTGACACGTCACGAGC
>JAQCJA010000466.1 GCA_027593305.1 bacterium | reverse complement strand
CCGCCTGGCCCTCGGCCCGCCACAACGCCAGTTCCGCGGCGGTGGCAAAGGAGTAGTAGGCATGCCCGGTCTCGAGGAGCTGGTCGGCGTGCCTGCGATAGGTGTCGAGGCGTTCGCTCTGCCGGTACGGGCCAAAGTCACCCCCCACGTCCGGCCCCTCATCCCAGTCGAGGCCGAGCCAGCGCAACGCCGAGAGCAGCCGATCTTCGTGCGCCTTCAGGGAACGTGCCTGGTCCGTGTCCTCGATGCGCAGCAGGAACTGGCCCCCATGGCGGCGGGCAAAGGCAAGATTGAACAGAGCGATGTAGGCGGTACCGACGTGGGGCGCTCCCGTAGGGGAGGGCGCAACACGGACACGGACGCTGGCCATGGATCGATGCCTGGGAAATGGCGTAAGGTGATGATTAATAAAGAGGATGCCAAAGATAGGCCCGCCGCCGCCGTGGGCAACGATAAAGCTGTTGGGCAGAGTTTCTATATTTGCGTAATTGAATAAAATTCATACCTTTAGCGCATTACCCGCGCTTCGGCCCACACCCTCCGCCACGCGGTGCACCCCACCTGCTCAGGCTTCGCCTGGCGGGCGCGCAAATTCCCCGCTCCGTACCCGCTCGAAGACGCCGCGGGACGTTCGAGCGAGTTGTTCCTACCTCAACCTCTCACGGAGGATTCCCGCACTTGAAGTTTACCGAATTTGACCTGAAGCCCGAAATCCTTTCCGGGCTTGCCGAGATGGGCTATGAAGATATGACGCCCATCCAGGAGCAAGCCATCCCCCACATCCTCGCAGGACGCGACGTGGTGGGACTCGCCGAGACCGGATCCGGCAAGACTTCGGCATGTGCCATTCCCATGGTCAACATGACCGTAACCGAGAATCGCGCCATTCAGCACCTGATTCTTGTCCCAACCCGGGAACTGGCCCTGCAGTACGTGCAGGAGATCGATGACGTGGCCAAGAACTCCGGCGTCATCCCTTTCGCCGTCTTCGGCGGTTTCGACATCGGGGTGCAGAAATCCAAGCTCAACCACGGTGTGCACATCCTCGTTGCCACGCCGGGCCGCTTGATCGACCTGATCTGGAACACCAAGATCGATATGCAGCAAGTGCGCACCGTCGTGCTCGACGAGGCGGATGAGATGCTCGACATGGGCTTCATCGAGGACGTCGACTTCATTCTCTCCTGCATGTTGCAGCAGTATCAGGTTCTGCTGTTCTCAGCGACAATGCCTGCTGAGATCGAGAAGCTGACCGTGAAATATCTCAAGGACCCGGTCAAGGTGGTGTTGAACCGCGATCAGGGCGCGCCCAGTTCGTTGCAGCATCATTTCCTGCATGTGAAGGGTGATCGCACCCAGCAACTGCTCGACTTCCTCGGCGATGAGGAGGGTGTCAATCAGGTGATCGTATTCTGCAATTCCCGTGACAAGGGGGGTGAACTGTACCGCACCTTCCGGCGTACGTACCGCAACACCGAGTACATCCACGGTGGTCTGGATCAGGAACGGCGCATGTCGATCTTCGATCGCTTCAAGGACCGCAAGATCAAGTTCATGATTGCCACGGACGTCGCCGGGCGCGGCCTGGATTTCTCTCACGTGACGCATGTGATCAACTTCGACTTTCCCTTCAACCCCGAGATCTATGCCCATCGCACGGGGCGCACAGGGCGTATGGGACGAATCGGCACAGCGCTGACGATGGTCACCGATCGTGACCTGGGGAATCTCAAGCGTCTGCTGACGGTGCGCGAGATCAATCCTGAGTGGCGTGGGCGTGAACCAGACCTGACCAACGTCAAAGCTCGCAGTGGCAGCGGCCGCCGTCGGGCCGGAGCGCCGGCCAGTGGCAACGGCTCCAGCAGACAAGGGGCGCCTCCCGCCCACAGGGCCCCGCGACCCCGCTCCCGCTGAACCAACATCTGCAACTGGCGCCACGGAGCGAAACGTGGCACCGGTTGCATCTACGTCATATCTTGGCCTGCAGGCTGCTCAACCTCCCCCGGGCGGCCCTGTTACACGCAGCACCATTCTCCCCGGTAGTTGGCCGATTGCACGCTCCTGCCCTCCTGCTGGATTGATTCCTGTTGGCTTTCTGGCAGGTCGATTTCTGTCAGGTGATATCTGCCAGACCGATTTGAGTCGAAATCGTCTGGTCCCTGACACGGGACCGCAGATACCGGGCAACGGCAATCCTTATCTGCTTCGGTACTCGACCCCCATGCCGCGACTGGCTGTCGTTTTCGTGCGGCCAGGCGTGACTCGTTCCGATGGATGCGACCAACGATGACGACAACTGCTGACCTGTTCACCACTGCCGCAAAGACTGCCCCGGTAGCGCCGGGCAATGCCAGGCGCAACGGCAAGAATTCCTACGACGAGAGCAAGGTCAAGACGCTGTCGTCGCTGGAACACATCCGCCTGCGCACCGGTATGTACATCGGTCGTCTCGGCGATGGCTCCGATCTTGACGACGGCATCTACGTATTGCTCAAGGAAGTCATCGACAACGCCATTGACGAGTTCATCACCGGTCACGGTCGCAAGGTCGAAGTGGAGATCGAAGACAACCACGTGCGCGTCCGCGACTTTGGCAGCGGCATTCCACTGGGCAAGCTGGTGGAGTGTGTTTCGGTGATCAACACGGGGGCCAAGTACAACGACGATGTCTATCAATTTTCCGTCGGACTCAACGGTGTCGGCACCAAGGCGGTAAACGCTCTGTCGGACAGTTTTCGGGTAGTTGCCTATCGGGATGGACAGTACGCGGAAGCCCAGTTTGAGCGTGGCAATCTGCTGACAGAAACGAAGAAGGGGAAGGCCCCTGGCGTGCCGGATGGAACGCTGGTCGAGTTTCACCCCGACGGGCAGATCTTCGGTGAATTCGACTACAACATGGAGTTCGTGCAGCGCCGGTTGTGGAACTACGCCTGCCTCAACAGCGGTCTGACGCTGGTGTTGAATGGGCAGAAATACGAATCGAAACGGGGCCTGCTCGATCTGCTGGAACGCGAAGTCGGCACCGATGACGCCCGCGTGACCTACGCGCCGGCCCACTTCCGTGGCGACCGGCTAGAGTTCGCCTTTACCCACACAGAAGGCTACGGCGAGACCTACTGGTCCTTTGTCAACGGCCAGTACACCTCCGACGGTGGCACCCATCAGTCGGCATTTCGCGAAGGCCTGCTCAAAGGGGTCAACGAGTTCTATCGCAAGAGTTATGGTGGCGTGGACGTACGGGACGGCATTGCCGGTGCGGTCGCCGTAAAGCTGCAGGAGCCCGTGTTCGAGTCGCAGACAAAGAACAAACTCGGCAATGCGGATGTCCGCTGGATCGTCAGTGAAGTCAAAGAAGCGGTCGTCGATTTTCTGCACAAGAACCGCGAGGCGGCAGAGAAACTCGAGCAGCGCATCATCAACAACGAGAAACTGCGCAAAGACCTCAATGCGGTGAAGAAGGAAGCCAAGGAAAACGCGCGCAAGATCTCGATCAAGAATCCCAATCTGCGGGACTGCAAGTACCACCTGGGCGACCGCAAGCGTGGTGATGAGTCGACCATCTTCATTACCGAGGGGCAGTCCGCGGCGGGGTCGATCGTTTCATCCCGCGATCCGAATACCCAGGCGATCTTCGTCATGACGGGCAAGCCGCAGAACGCCTATGGCCGGGGCAAGGCCGAAGTCTACAAAAATGAACTGCTGTACAATCTGATGATGGCTCTCGGTGTGGAGGATGGCATCGATGGCTTGCGCTACAACCGGGTCGTACTGGCGACGGATGCCGATGTTGACGGGTTTCACATCCGCAATCTGCTGCTGACGTTCTTTCTCACCTACTTCGAGGATCTGGTCGTCGCCGGCCATGTCTACATCCTCGAGACGCCCTTGTTCCGCGTGCGCAACAAGAAAGACACGGTCTACTGTTACTCGGAGAAGGAGCGGGACGCGGCCCTGAAGAAGGTCAAAGGCGCCGAGGTGACGCGCTTCAAGGGGCTCGGCGAGATTTCACCCAAGGAGTTTACCCAGTTCATCGCCGATGACATCAAGCTGGTGAAGGTGACGATCGACAAGATGTCGGAGGTGCCGGAGACACTGGAGTTCTATATGGGCAAGAATACGCCGGAGCGGCGGGAATACATCATGGCGAACATGGTCTGAAGTTCTGTCGAAGGGGCCGGCC
>JAQCJA010000465.1 GCA_027593305.1 bacterium | reverse complement strand
GAGCGGCATGTTCTGCGCCGAGTACCAGTCGCGGTCTGCCGCCCTGGATGGACCCGAAACGCTGAGACAGCCGGCCCAGGGGACTTGCTTCTCATCGGCAAGGCTGAAATTTGGGCTGGAGGCAACAAAACCCTGCAGGCCACGGGTGGCGGCGTAGTCGTTGGCCTCGGCGATGCGTGCCGTCGTCCAGTTGGAACCACCGAAGGCGCGGATGCGGCCTGCCTGGAGCTGTTCGTTGAGTGCATCAACGATGGGGCCCACGGGCACGCTCTCGTCGTCGCGGTGCAGGCAGTGCAGATCGTGATACGGGGCCCGCTGCCGGGCGAGAGAATCGGCGAGATCGGCAGCGATGTCATAGGACGTCACCCGCCGCCGGTCGCCGTTGTGATGACAGCTTTTCCCCAGAACGAAAGCCTCCTCGCGTACACCGCGCGCTTCCATCCAGCGACCCAGAACCCGTTCGCAGGTACCGCCGCCGTAGAGGGCGGCCGTATCGAAGGCGTTGATGCCCGCTTCCCACACGGCATCGAGAAGCGCAAAATCCTGCTCCGCGTGGTCCTCATGCAGCATGATCGTGCCCTGCACGATGCGTGATACCTTCTTGTCCGTCCAGGCAGGCTGACCGTATTCCATCTGTTGTTTCTCCTCTTATTCCATCGGGTAGGTCAGGCCCCATTGGGCCCGGATCGTGTCCATCAATTCCATCAGAGCAAGGGTCTCGTCGAGGGACATGACGTCACTCTCCCTGAGACCGTCACGCAGACAACGGCCAACTTCAGCGGCCTCATAGTTGTAGCCATTGCCCTCCAGGGGCAGGTCGAGGCGCTCCTCAGCACCCCCACGTTTGACTGTCAGGGCGCCACACTTGAAGAAGGGGCCGTGCAGCAGGATCGAGCCCTCGGTGCCAAGGATGCGCGCCTCGATGGGGGTGCTGGTGCGCACCGCACAGGACAGCACAGCCAGCTGGCCGTCGGGGTACGCCAGAACCATCCCCGACTGTTCGTCAACGCCCGTTTCGCCGATGTGGGTCGCCGACATGATGTCCAGCGGATGAGGACCCAGCACCATGCTGGCCATGGACAACACGTAGATGCCGACGTCGAGCAAGGCGCCCCCGCCGAGGTCGGGATTGAACAGGCGCCCCTGAGGGTTGATGCCGGCACGAAAGCCGAAGTCGGCCTGGATCATCCGCACGTCACCGATGGCGCCCTCGGCAATCAACTCGCGGGCGCGGACCACAGCCGGCAGGTAGCGTGTCCACATGGCCTCCATGAGGAAGACATCGCGCTGCCGGGCGACGTCGATCACGGCTCGGGCCTGGTCAGCATTGATGGTGAAGGGCTTCTCGCACAACACGGCCTTGCCGTGCTCCAGCAGCAGAATGCTGTTGTCCTTGTGCATGGGGTGAGGGGTGGAGACATACACGGCGTCGACCCCGTCATCAGCGGCGAGATCTGCGTAGCAGGCGTGGCGACGGGGAATATTGAACTCGTCACCAAAGGTGTTGGCCGTCGCGCTGCTGCGGGAGCCGACGGCGACCAGGGCGGCATCGGGGGTGTCGGCCAGACCACGGGCAAACTGATGGGCAATGCTACCGGTGCCGAGGATGCCCCAGCGGATGGGCTCAGTCACTTTGCTGACTCCTTTTTCTGGTGATGACTCTGCGTCGATGCTGCTGTGGTGCGGATGAAATCGTCGTTTTACCTGGCTCCGGGGCCGAATCTATAGCCTCTTCGGACCTGTGACGAGCACCGATGGTGAACCGCGAGACTTATCCCCTCAGGGCGAAATCCCTGGCGTTCTCAAACAGCCGCATCCAGGGGCTGAATTCGCTCTGGTTCCATGCCGGTGGCCGCCAGCTCAGCTGTGTGGTGCGGAAGACACGTTCCGGGTGTGGCATCATGATGGTGACGCGTCCGCCTGCAGCCGTCAGGGCGGTGAGCCCCTCCGGTGACCCATTCGGGTTGGCGGGGTACTTCGTTGTGGCATGGCCTCGATTGTCGACGAAACGGGCGGCGATACGACGCGCCTGCTGCAGTCTGGCCAGGTCCTCATCAGTGCCAAAGGTCACCCGCCCCTCACCGTGGGCGACGGCCACGGGAATCCTGGCACCCGCCATGCCGGCGAG
The DNA here is from genome assembly GCA_027593305.1 of bacterium. Taxonomy (GTDB): domain Bacteria; phylum Latescibacterota; class UBA2968; order UBA8231; family UBA8231; genus UBA8231. Next base: position 2,053 of record JAQCJA010000465.1, on the reverse strand, counting down.
CAGTACAGAATCACTGTCAACGATTTCCACCGTGGCGAAGCGGGCCTCAAACTGCTCCGACTGATTGCGCAGGAACCGCGGCCAGTGCGCGGCGCCGGGAATCACGTCGCCCAGCAGGCTCATCATCTGGCAACCGTTACACACACCCAGTGCGAAGGTGTCCGGGCGCTGGAAGAATGTGGTGAACATGGCGCGCAGGTCATCGTGGAAGAGGATCGTACTGGCCCATCCGGCGCCGGCGCCCAGGACATCGCCGTAGCTGAAGCCGCCACAGGCAGCCAGTCCGGCAAAGTCCGCCAGGTCGGCGCGACGGCCGAGCAGATCGGTCATGGTGACGTCCACGGACAGGCACCCGGCGGCGTCGAAGGCGGCCGCCATTTCCACCTGACCATTGATGCCCTGTTCGCGCAGAATGGCGACGCGGGGACGGCGGCTGGCGACCACCGCAGGAGCGCCGAAGGTCCAGGGGACGGTGAAACTCAGACCCGGATCCTGACGATCGGTGATGGTGTCATATTCCTGCCGGGCGCTTTCGGGATCATCGCGCCATCGCTGCATGCGGAAGCTCAACTCGGACCAGGCAGCCTCCAGTTTCCCCATCGATTCACCGTAGACCTCACGTCCGCTCTGACGGACGGAAAGTCGGTCGTCACCGGAGGGGGTGCCCACTTCGGTCAGGCAATCACCGAGGTCCTCGTCAGCAAAGGCGGCCCGTACGCGCGCGACATCATCGGCGCGCACCTGCAGCAAGGCGCCGATCTCTTCGCTGTAGAGGGCGGCGGCGGCATCGGTTCCCGCCGGCAATGTCAGGCATATGCCACGTCGACCGGCAAAGCCCATCTCCACCGCCGTGACCAACAGGCCACCGTCGGCACGGTCGTGATACGCCAGCAGCAGGCCCGCCGCGATCAACTCCTGCACGGCGGCAAACAAGCCTCGCACGTCGGCGGCGGCGACGTCCGGCACATCCTCACCCAGGGTTCCATAGACCTGTGCCAGTGCCGATCCGCCAAGGCGATTGCGACCGCGTCCCAGATCGACAAGCAGCAACCGGGTGTCGTCGCCGGGTTTGAGGTCAGGTGTCACGACGCGCCGAACATCGGTGACGCCGGCGAAGGCGGAGATCACAAGGCTCAGAGGCGCGACGACGGTGTGGTGGGCACCCGAACTGTCCTGCCACTTGCTGCGCATGGACATGCTGTCCTTGCCCACGGGGATCGCCACACCCAGGTCCGGGCAGAAGTCGAGGCCCAGGCTCTGCACCGTATCGAACAGGGCCGCGTCTTCCCCATCCTCGCCGCAGGCACACATCCAGTTGGCCGACAGCTTGATCTTCTCAATGGCACCGATGGGGGCGCCGGCGAGATTGGTCACAGCCTCGGCGACGGCGAGGCGCCCCGCCGCCGGGCCATCAACGATGGCAACGGGGGTGCGTTCCCCCATGGACATGACACCACCCGTATGGGATTGGAAGCCGGTGATGGTGACGGCACAATCGGCAACGGGAACCTGCCAGGGGCCGACCATCTGATCGCGGGCGATGCAACCGCCTACCGTACGATCGGCAATCGTTATGAGGAAGCTCTTGTCGGCCACGGCAGGGAAGCGCAACACCCGTGCGGCGGCATCGGCCAGGTCGACACCGGTGACACCCGGGCCCCCGGCGGTGTGCCGCCGGGCGACATCGCGCACCATCCGCGGCGGCTTGCCGAGAATGACTTCCAGGGGCAATGCGTCGATCGGTCGATTGTCGAAGTGTGAGTCCGTAAGGGTCAGGCGGCCGTCATCCGTGACGGTGCCGATCTCGGCGAACAGGCAGCGTTCGCGATCGGCAAGCTCGCGGAATACGGACAGGTCGCCAGCACCAACAACCAGGACGTAACGTTCCTGCGCCTCGCAACTCCAGATCTCCATGGGACTCATGCCGGGCTCATCGTTGTGTACCGCGCGCAGGTCGAAGGTGGCGCCTGCATCCTCCACGAGTTCGGGGCAGGCATTGGACAGGCCGCCGGCGCCGACGTCGTGGATCGACTTGATCGGGTTGGCAGCACCC
>JAQCJA010000464.1 GCA_027593305.1 bacterium | reverse complement strand
AGTGCGGCCTATGCCACGACCAAGGCGGCTGTCGTGGCCCTGACCAAGGTGTTGTCCAAGGAAGTAGCCCACGAGGGAATCCGGGTCAACGCGCTGTCACCGGGGTTGATTGCCGCCGGAATGGGCCAGGGAGCGATCGAGCGCCGGACCCCCGAACAGATGTCGCGCTTTCTCGAGTCGATCCCGATCAGAAGGCCCGGCACGGCTGAGGAGATCGCCCGGGTCGTCCACTTTCTCTGCGGACCTGGTGCCACCTATATCACCGGGCAGAACGTCACCGTCAATGGTGGTGATCGCACCGAATCCTATCAGTGACGTGATGACAGCCGCAAGAGCCATCGTCCCATCGTCCTCGCCGGCAAGTCGTCGCTAAACGAAGGTATCGTCGGTATCGCCGCGGGCGATGGTGACCTGGCCCTGCTCTTCGAGCTGACGCACCTGCTGGACGATGCGCATCTGCACTTCCTCGACTTCTGACAGGCGCATGGGGCCGAGAAACTCCATCTCTTCGGTGATGAACTGGCGCACACGTTCGGACAGGTTGCCAAGGATCTTGTCCTTCAGTTCTTCCTCGGCCGCCTTGAGGGCGACGACGAGATCCTTCTGGTCGACTTCGCGCAGCAGGATCTGCAACTCACGGTCGGTCAGTTTGTTGATGTCGGCGAAGGTGAACATCAGGTTGCGCACCGCTTCGGCGATCTCCGGATCCTGACCATCCATCTGGTCGAGGACGTTCTTCTCCACCGAGGAGCCGGTCAGGTTGAGCATGTCGGCCACGACCCTTGGACCACCGACGTCCTTGTTGCCACCCAGCATGTCGCGCAGGGAGAGTTCCAGCGCCTCCTCAATCTCCTTGAGGGTGGCGGGGGTGATGTTCTCCATGGTCGCGATGCGGAAGGCCACATCTGCCTGCATACGCTCCGGCAATTGTGCCAGGATGCCGGCGGCCTGCGGCGATTCCAGTTGCGACAGAATCAGCGCGATGGTCTGCGGATGTTCGTGCGATATGAACGGTGCGATCTGTTCGGCCGAGACGTTCTTCAGCATGTAGAAGCCCGAGGACACCGTGCTGGCGACGCGGTCGAGGATCTCTTGCGCTTTGCGCGGCCCCACAGCACGCTCCAGGGCACCGCGGGCGAAGTCCATGCCGCCCTGACTGACCCATTCGCCGGCCAGCAGGTGCTGCTCGAACTCGGCCAGGACCTTGTCCTGCATTTCGACCGTTACCGTTTTGAGATTGGCCACGGACTGCGTGATCTCTTCAATCTCATAGTCTGAGAGAAACTTCAGCACTTCCCCCGCCGTCTCCTGACCCAGGGCGACAAACAGAATCGCCACCTTTTGCATGACGGGAAGTTCGTGCTCTTCTTCGCCTTCGGCATCGGCATCGGCTGCGGCTGGGGTACGACGTTCGGCCATGAAAGTGCGCGTTCCTCAGGATCCGCCGCTCCGTTGCGCGAGGGAGGTCCTGTCCGTGGGTCGCTGGTTAAGTCACCTGTCCCACAAGATAACCAAGTTGTCTGCCATTGTCTCGACCCGGGGAAGATCTCTCGGGCACGATGGTATCCTGTTCCCGGTGTTCCGGAGGAAGCGCTTTCTGGTTCGCCATGCAAGCGCGCGGTTTGACCCGTCGGCACAAATACTGCTCGTCGTCATGGGGATCGGCGCCCAGCGCGGGCCCGGGCGTGATTCGGCACTGAGCTACACCCTGATCGACGGCGTCTCAGCGGCGACGCCTCCTGGGATGTCGGTCGTCGGTGTCATCCGCTCAGATTACGAGCAGCTGGCCCACCCGGTGCCACCAGATGCGGAACTGACACAAGCCCAGGTGGAGGACATGGTGCGTCTGGCCGTGGACCAGACCGGCGGCTTTGGCTGGCAGATTCCGCAGGATGCCGAGTGGGTGGTGATCAAGGTCAACATCGTCGAGATCATTGAGAGCGGGTCTGGAGTGATCACCGACTCGCGTATGGTCAAGGCGCTGATCAAACTCGTCCACGAGACCGTGCCCGAAGCGCGGATCAGTATCGTTGAGGGTCCAGCCGAGTGGATTCCCCCCGAGACTGGCGGCGCGGACATCCCGAAGGGCATTGAGCGGGTGGATGGCTTCGCCGTGGCCGGGTACCGGCAGTTGCTCACCGATCCCGAGCTGGCTGGTATCGACCTGGACATCATCGACCTGAATTTCTCCGAGTATGCCGCGGTGTCGGTGCCTGACGGCGGTTACGCCCAGGACGACTGGAAGCTGCCCCTGGCCATCCTCGAGAACGATTTCCTGATTTCAGCACCGGTGCTGAAGATCCACGAGGTCGGCATGACCTCGGCGATGAAGAACTTCATCGGTGTGTTCCCGGGGCTGGTCTACGGCTGGCCAAAGATGGCCGGTTACCCACGGGGCAGCAGCAACAAGGGCATTCCGCACAGCGGGGAGATCATCGACGAGACGATCACCGACGTCGTCGCCATGGCCGAGCCCGATTTCGCTCTGGTTGACGTCATCATGTCGATGGAGCGGGCCAAGACGGGCAAATTCGGCGGCATTCAGAAGCGGATGAACACGATCATGGCCAGCGCCGATGTCGTCGCTGCCGATGCGATCGGGGCGCTGTTGATGGGATTGAACCCGGCTGACGTCGAGCACGTTACGCTGGGTGCGCGCAAGGGTCTCGGGCAGGCCGATCCGAAGATGATCAAGGTCAAGGGGAGCCCTCTCGAGCAGGTGGCGATGCGCTTCGAGAAGACGCCTGGCAACTGGGGACGGCACTACGGTCAAGGCAACCGGATCTGGGTGCTGAAGGGCCCGATTGCCAGCCAGGAGCTGGTCGATGGCGCTGAATTCGGTGACGTGAAGAATCCGAATGCAGTGCCTGGCCAGGACGGTTGGTCCAGCCCGGTCTTCTTCCACGATGACAAGATCGATCTGGACAAGCTCTTCGATGATCCCTCCAATTGCGTCGTCTACGCCTATGCCGAGTTCGACGCAGACAGGACCCAGGCAGCGGCACTGTGGCTGGGTTCGGACGAGGGTCTGAAGGCCTGGATCAATGGCGAGCCGGTGTACGCGCACGAAGGGCGCCGTCGGCATGCCCTGCCGAACGACCGCCAGATGATACAGATCCACGAGGGCGTCAACAGCGTGCTGCTGCGCCTCGAGCAGAAGCGGGGGACCTTCGATTTCAGCCTCAACATCTGCGAGCCCGAGCCGGACCCGCGCTACGACGGCAGCCGCGTCGCCGGTCTCCAGTTTCGAGCGCCGGCGGCGACAGGCGCGCTGGTGACCCAGCTGCAGGAAATCACTGTTGCGGAACAGGCCGATCAGCAGATCCCTGACGAAGCCATCCTGCTCGTTGGGGCCACGGTACCTGCCGGCAACGACCGTCTGCTGAGTGCCCTGGCGGGTGCGCTGCAGTTCGTGACCGGGCAGGCGCTCCCGGAACGCCGATGGCTGGGCCTCAGCGGCCACGCCTTCCGCTTCCGCATGGCCGATTCCCTGGCCTACAGCGGCACTGCGGGGAATCTGGCCGAAATGGCAACTCTGTATTCGAACTTCGGCTATCGCGTCCGCGCAATCGAGGCGGCCACGGAAGATGCCGATTTCATGAGCAAACAACTGGCGGCCTTTGAGGCGATCGGTGCCAGTATCGACCGGGGGATGCCCGTCGTGGCGCGTCTGGGAAGGTCCCATGATCTGGTCGTTGGTTACGATCCGAGGCGGGAGCAGCTGTACTCCATCAACGGCAGGAACAGCAGCCCCGAACCGAACGACCTCGACGAACTGGGGGCGGTCAGCCGGCAATCAGCCGGTGGCCTGGAGGTCGTGCTGCTGGAAGACAGACAGCCTGTGGACGAGCGGTCCGCTGAGCGAGCGTCCCTGGTTTTCGCCGTCACGGAGGCCCAGCGGGCGGACGAAGCCGGATCCATCTACCATCACGGCTTCAGTGGCTTTGAGCACCTGGCAGACGATATCGAGGCACGAGCCGTATCCAGCGACCGGAGCCTGGCCTACACGATCCGTGAGCTCCTGGATGCGCGCACTGGGGCGGCGCAGTATGTGCGTGAGATCTCGGACAGCTACGCCGGCAAGACAGCCGACCACCTGATCGCCGCCAGCGACAACTACGATCGCGAAGTGGCACAGCTGGGCAAGCTGTCACAGATGTTTCCCTACCGGGACAGGCAGGCAGTGGACATTGCGGA
>JAQCJA010000463.1 GCA_027593305.1 bacterium | reverse complement strand
GAGTCGGGGATAACATCCACTTTCAGATCAATGGCCAACCCGCAGAGGTGCTCGGCGGTGGATCCGTAGTCACCCACGCAGACCTCCCTCTGGATCGCTTGGAGTGACCTCAGTTCGACACGGCGCGGCGGGTCGCTGTCGGTGGCGGGCGACGACGTCAGACCCGGAGGTCCAACAGACCCCTCGTCCTGACCGTATCCCTCTTTCGACCTAAGTTCTCAAACGATCGGCACTCCGCGCCACGAATCCAGCCGTGACCTGCGAGCTGTCATCACCATTGCCCATGTCTGCTCCGGATTGCCGACTTCAACACGAGGAGACCGCGGATGACGCCGCGCACCACCATCAGCACGCGCAACGCCCTCACCCTGCAGGACCGGCTCTCCCGCCTTACCTATCTCCGCGCCTGCAAGCTCTTGGGCGAGGAGGGCAAACGCCTGATCCAACTCGGCGGGACATACGAAATAGACATCGACGAGCAGGTTACTATGGACGGCGACGTGTTCCGTGTCAGGTTGCCCGAGTGTGTCGCGACCATTGCTCTCGCCGCGCATGCCACCCAACACTCCGCTGCGATTGCACCGCGTGCAGCGCCGCGTGTGAGCATGTGGGGGCGGCGCTGTCTTTGATCCTCGAGGAAAAGACGGCCCTCGGGCTTGCCGTGCCGCCACCCGAAGGCGGCCCGGTGGAGAGCCTGACCGAGCAGGAGCTGATCTGTCAGGCCATTGAGGCGCGCAGTCTTCGGGCCAGCGAAGAGAAGATGCGGCTCACCTCGACCGACCCGGGAAAGCTCTGGACCGACTACACCATCACCAGTGCCTTGTCCGGGAAGACGTACCGAGTGGCCCTGCGCGGCTGGCAGCGCTACGAGTCGTACTGTTCGTGCCCTGACTTCAGGAAGAACACCCTGGGGACGTGTAAGCACATTCTGAGTGCGTTAGGGAAGGTGAAGCGCCGCTTCCCAGCCCGGGTCCACAAGGCACGGCACGAGACGCGGGGCATTGCCGTGCACTTGGCCTACGGACAGGAACTCGAGTTGAGGCTGCTGTTGCCGGAATTACTCGACCCGCAAGTCAAGCGGGTGGTCCGTCCGCTGAGGGATCGGCCGATCAACGATGTGCTTGCCGTTCTAGACCTGTTCCAGAAACTGAGCAGAATGGGCGTCGAGGTCACCGTATTCCCGGACGCGGAAGAGTACATTCAGCAGCGCCTGTTCCAGCACCACATCGAAGACCGGGTGGCCCAGATCCGCAAGGATCCCAAGTCTCATCCCCTGATCAAGGAACTGCTGAAAGCGGAACTATTGCCCTATCAGCTGGATGGGATCGCCTTCGCCGTGGGTGCGGGCCGTGCGGTTCTGGCCGACGATATGGGACTCGGCAAGACGATCCAGGGCATTGGCGTTGCCGAACTGCTGGCCAGAGAGGCCGGCATCTCGAAGGTGCTGGTCATCTGCCCGGCATCTCTCAAGTCGCAGTGGCGCAGTGAAATTCACCGTTTCTCCGACCGCTCCTGCCAGCTCGTGCTCGGCAGCGCCGCACAGCGAGCGCTCCAGTACGGCAACGACGGTTTCTTTACCATCTGCAACTACGAACAGGTGCTGCGCGACATCCTCCCCATCGAGCAGGTCCGGTGGGATCTGATCGTGCTGGACGAGGGCCAGCGGATCAAGAACTGGGAAGCCAGGACGAGCCAGATCGTCAAGAGCCTGAGGCCTCCCTTCGCCCTCGTACTTTCCGGAACACCCCTCGAAAACCGACTCGATGATCTCTTCTCCGTGGTCGAGTTCATCGACGATCGCCGCCTCGGGCCAGCCTTCCGCTTCTTCAACCGACACCGTGTCGTCGACGAGCGGGGGAAGGTGCTGGGGTACCAGAACCTGGCCGAACTGCGCCAGAACCTGAGTCCCGTTCTGCTGCGCAGAACCCGCGCCTCGGTCATGCAGGATCTGCCCCCGCGGACAACCCAGATCATCCGCATCACACCCACGGACGAGCAGGCCACGTTACACCTCGGTCACATGCAGACCGTCAGCACCATTATCCGCAAAAAGTACATCTCGGAAATGGATCTGCTGCGACTGCAGAAGGCTCTCCTCATGTGTCGGATGAGTGCCGACAGCACCTTTCTCGTAGACAAGCAGCCGCCAGGATACTCCAGCAAACTCGAGGAGTTGGAGAACCTGCTCGTGCAGTTGTTCCTTGAGGACGGGCGCAAAGTCGTCCTCTTCTCCGAGTGGACCACCATGCTGGACCTCATCGAGCAGATCCTCACCAGGCAAGGTCTCGCCTTCGTGCGTCTCGACGGCTCGGTGCCCCAACAGCAACGGCGGCAGCTGGTACATCAGTTCCAGGCCGACGCCGATTGCCGACTCTTCATCACCACCAACGCAGGTTCGACAGGCCTGAATCTTCAGGCCGCCAATACGGTGATCAACGTCGACCTGCCGTGGAACCCGGCGGTACTCGAGCAACGAATCTCCCGTGCGCACCGCATGGGGCAGAAAAGCCCGGTGCAGGTCTTCGTCCTGATCACGGAAGACACCATAGAGGAGCGGCTCCTCACCACCCTCTCAGCCAAACACGAGCTTGCCCTGGCGGCGCTGGACACCGAATCCGATGTCGACGTGGTGGACCTGGTCAGCGGCATGGAAGAGCTGAAACGCCGCCTCGAGGTCCTGCTCGGCGCACGACCTGAGGCCCCGGTGGATGAGAGTCGGAAGGCGGAGACGGAGCGGGAGACCGAGCGGCTCGCCCGGCAGGATCGAATTTCGACAGCCGGCGGCCAACTGCTGACGGCTGCCTTCGGTTTCCTCGGCGAGCTGGTCCCCCAGCAGGAGCAGACCGATCAGTCTCGACAGCTGGCCCAGCGCATCAAGGGAAGCTTTGCCGATTGCCTGGAGAAAGACGCGCAGGGCCGACCGAGGCTCACGATCACCCTTCCCGACGAGAGCGCTCTCGACAGTCTCGCCAACTCCCTGGCCGCTATCCTGGCACGGGCGAGTGGCTGAGCCCAGGGCGGCCACCCGCAACCGCGATGACTACGGCAGCTTCGCAAGAGTGCGCGCCAGCCAATCGTAGCCGACACGTTCCTGCTCCAGACGCACTCTCGACCCCAGTCGATCTGACCTCAGATCTTCGAACAGCGACCGCTCTTCCAGAGTCAATTGTGTTGGCTCGCCGATGTAGCGTTTGTCGGAAGGTTCCTGACCCCAAAGAGCCCGGTGAGCATCGAGTGTAGCTCGATCCATGACCATTGACCTTGCCCCGGGTAGTGCGACGCGGAGACGGTCGAGGATGCCGAATCCATGGGTATCAATATCGCCCCAGTAGTGCACTTCCAGGTCGCGCAGCCAACCGACTCCGGCCAAACGATTCAACCCATAGCCCAGACCGAAGACGACCATGGCATCGGGATGATCGGGAAAGGCCAGTCCGTTCGTGCGGTTCTCGGTGATGAAGACGCGGCGCAGGGGCAGCCGCAATGAAGCGAACTCGTCGGGTACCAGCGATAGATCGCTCAGGCCATGTATGTCGAGCCTGCGATCCAACAGGCGAAAACGCACGAGGGGCGGTTCGCTGCGTAGACCAAATCGTTGGTGGAACCCGGCGGCGCCAACCGGTGCCGAGTTGTCAACGGCGGCAGCAGGCAGAATCTCCTCCAGCAGTTGCGTCAATAGAGCGCGGTGGTTCTCGACGAACTTGGTATCGATGCCGGCAATGTCCATTTGCCGCACGTAAACCCCGGGCCGTGGGTGGGCGCTGAACCAATCAAGGACCGCCAGTACCGCATCCCATTGCTCGACCATTTCCAGCGCCAGCAGAGATCGGCGAATGAGCCAATCGCGCAGCGTCGGGTAGCGTGACAGCGTGTCATCTGCCAATGCTTGGAAACGGTCTGCCTCGGCCTGGCGACCAATGAGTCGCAATGCGTCGGTTTCGGTGGGGACCACGGCGGCGATGGGCACTTCGTTGGTCCCCTGTACTCGGTTGCGTCGCGTCTGAAAGCGCAAATCAAAGCCAAATCCGCGCCCTTGTCGGCTCGCGGCAGTCAGAGATCCAACCCAGTCCTGCGCTTGGCCGAAGCGATCAGCCACGTCACTCGACGAGGGTCGTTTCAGCTTGATCTCCAGCGGAAACAGACACTCTCCACTGAGGCGGGCGGCAAGGATCCCTCCCCGGTCCCAGCGACGCATGAGCTGGTCGATGA
>JAQCJA010000462.1 GCA_027593305.1 bacterium | reverse complement strand
GTGGCGCACGGACCTTAGTGGCGCACGGACCTTAGTGGCGCACGGACCTTAGTGGCGCACGGACCTTAGCGGCGCTTTTTGCCGCGGCGGTCGAGACCCTGATCGGCGAGGTGAGCGATACGCTCTGCCTTCTTGCGCCGACGGATGCTCTTTTGCAGGTCGAGTTTCTTCTGTACCGAAGGCTTGGTGTAAAAGCGCTTGCGCTTGAGGTCACGCATCAATCCGGTACGCTTGGTTTTGGACGAGAAGCGTCGCAGTGCGCGCTCGAAAGGCTCGTCGTCGGAGAGTTCAACGCTGAAGTTGACGGACATGTAAACTCCTGATTGGTGGGGCAGCAACCGTGTACTGCCTTCTGCAGTAAGCACATATAATAGGGTCAGTGGCGAAAATGGGCAAGATTCCACGCAAACGCGGGTGTTCATGACGGACCATCTGCTCATCAGCGTATTGTGGATCCTGTGGTGCGCCCTGCACAGCGGCCTCATCAGCACGACGGTAACCAGGTTTCTGCAGACGCGGTTCGGCAGCGCCTACCGGTACTATCGACTGTTCTACAACCTGTTCAGCGCCGCCACGCTGGTGCCCCTGCTGCTGTACTCCCAGCAGCACAGAGGCGAAGTCGTGTTCCACTGGCAGGGCTGGCTGGGTGCCGCGCAGGTGCTGCTCTACGCGGGTGCGGCCCTGCTGTTTCTGTCGGGTGCCAGGCAGTATGATCTGCCGACTTTCCTGGGCGTGCGACTGCGGGCCACCGGCACAAGCGATTCCGGCCTGACGGTCTCCGGCGGCTTCAGCGCAACGGGCGTGCTGGCTCTGGTGCGTCACCCCTGGTACAGCGGTGGTCTTCTGCTGATCTGGTCGCGGACGCAAACGCTGACGGAGACGCTGATCAACAGCATCCTGAGCGGCTACATCATCATCGGGGCGCTGCTGGAGGAGCGCAAACTCGTAGCGGAATTCGGTGCCGATTACCGGACGTATCAGCGCCGGGTTTCGATGCTGTTTCCGTGGAAATGGCTGCAACGGCGGTTCAGTCCGGCGCAGTGACCCGTTGTGTAACCAGTCTGCCCCACTTTCGGTCGTACGGGTGAATGTTGTCGGTCTCGCCCTCGACGTCGACGACGGGATGCCCCTCGTTGTACCAGCGGAAGATGCCGCCGCGCAGGTTGGACACCGAGTGTGCACCAGCGGCGGTGGCTGGCTGCCGTATGCGTTCCAGCAATATGGAGCTGCGGTAGCCCACGGAGCAGTAGAGGACGAGATCCTTGCCGGTGATCAGCGATCCGTACTGCCGGGCAAAAGTCTCAGCCGACATGTCCGGATCGATGTGGATGGCGTGGGCCAGATGGCTCGTGGCAAATTCCTCCAATTTGCGCACATCAAAGAATACCAGGGCGGCGCTGTCCCGGGATGCCAGTCGGGTCGCCACGTCGCTGGCATTGACGTTGTCCACCGGGTGCGACAGGTCTATGGCCTTCTCCACCAGCCTGAGTGCCGGCTGTGCACTCAGCAAAGTGGCCAGGCGCAGGGAGGCAATCACTGCCCACAGAGCCAATCGGTGTTTCATCAGGGGCGCATGTCTCAGGGATGGGTATACTACGTGGCGCGCGGGTACATGAAGCAAAGCTACCGACTGCCTGTATCCACTGCGTGGGAATTGTTCACGGTGTGTGCCTGTAGCCGCCAACGACCTTCAGGTAGCTGCAGGGAACCGGACTGTCGCCATACGCATCCCAACAGAGCGCTGCACGAAAGATCCATCTCGATCAAACAGGAGTTCTGGCATGGAGTCCATCACAGATCAACGTATGCTGCTTGTCGACGATGACCCGGCGGCACTTTCCACGTTGAGCCGTGGTCTGGAACGACTCGGCGTCGACGTCGATGCATACGACAACACCAGCGAGGCGTTGCTGCACCTCGATGCCGACCGCTACATCGCCGTCATCGCCGACCAGGTGCTGCCCGGGGCCCTCTGTGGTCATGAGTTCCTCCTTGCCGTGCAGCAGGTAGATCCACAGGCACTGACGATCCTGATGTCCGGCATGGATGGCATTGACGCCCATCCGGCGGCAGAACGCTTCGACGCTACCGTACGCAAACCGGTGGCGCCGTCAGATCTGGTGGAACTGATCCGAATGATCCAGACCCTGCGCGCGTCGGCGGCGGCTGCCGCCTAGATCTGGCTCAAGCCTGCACGGCCCGGACGCCAATCGGGCCAGTCGGCATGCCTGTCCAACGTGGAAGGCCCCGGCAGCAGGACACTCCCCGAAAGTGGACGGAATGCACCGATCGATGCTACGCGCCAATCGCTTGCACCGTCATTCGTCACACGGCCGGCTGTTGTTTGTGCTGCCTGCCCTGTTCCTGGCGCTGAGCGCCTGCGAGCCTGAAGCCCCCGATCCTGAAGCCCCCGATCCCGAAGCGCACATTGACCGCCTGAAGAGCATCGACGAGCGCAACCGCAAACCCGCCGTCGAGCAACTGGCGGCGATGGGCAATCAGATCGTCCCGCGGCTGATCGTTGAGATGTCCTCGTCCTACACGCAGGTGCGCTTCGAAGTGGCCCACCTGCTGGGCCGCAGCCGCGACCCGAGGGCCGTGCCCATCCTCATTCAGGCTCTCGGCGACCAGTCGGCCAATGTGGCACAGACGGCGGCGTGGGCTCTTGGGTCGATCCGCTCGCCGGCGGCCGTCCCGGCCCTGTTGGCCTACACCGCCGATGTCTCCCCCGGCGTCCGTCACCAGGTCGCCTGGGCTCTCGGAGCCTGCCACGGTGACTCACTGACACCGGCTCTGGCCGACTCGGCGCACCGGGCGGTGCTGCAAGCCCTGACCGACCCCAGGGCCGAAGTGCGCCAGGGCGCCCTGCTCGGCATCCGTGAACTCGGCCTGCGCGGCGCCGTGGATCAAGTCATCGAGCTGGCAACCGACGACAGTCCGGAGGTCCGCTACCTCGTCGTGCAACTGCTCGAGCAACTGCAGAACGGCGGTTATCGCCAGACCGTCGGTGACCTGCCTGAGGCCACTCGCGCAGGCATTGTCGACGCGCTTATCGGACTGCTCGACGATACCGATCACGCCTCGATCCGCACGCCTGCGATTCGCGCTCTCGGGCGCAGTCGCGACGAGCGTGCCGTCGCGCCATTGATGCGCCTGCGGGACAGCGGCGCCCAGGAGGATCGCGCCGGAGCGGCGCAGGCGCTGACGTGGTTGCAGAACAGCCTCGCTGAGCCGGAGTGATATGTCATTGTCTCAATCGCGCGCGCTCAACGTTCCCGGATTCGGCCTCGCACTGCCCGACACGCTATCGCCGTCGGGTCCCACGTCTGCCTCTGACATCGCGAACCCGTGTGGCGATCACGTCTGCGATGCAGGGAACGCCGGTCCCGGGATACGGGGCGACACCGCTGACGTTGATCTCGCACAGCACATAGGTGTCCTTTCAGGAAATCACAATCCCACAGGACCGGCAAGTCTTCGGTCGAGATATCCAGCAGTTGCTGAACCGCTGGCACCCAGTCGGTCTCCAGCTGGGTCCTGAGCAACTGGAACTCTGGCGTGGTCACGGGATGATACACTCGGGGACCCGGTTGGGGCGCTGCCGTTGATGGCCTGGTGACCAAAGCCTACCACTCGGTCACCGGCCAGGTAACACCGGATCATCCCCTCCGGCAGCCTCTCCTGGTACTGCTGGTCGATCATGCGGCCGTCGCCGGAGAAGTACTGCTCACAGTCACCGAGAAACTGCCCCAGGGTCATCGACTCTTCGTAGCATCCCCGCCTGGCATGCCGTACATGAATGACGGTCTCGGGACCAGGAATCACCTGGCTCTCTTTTGCCGGTCCCTCGGGGGCGGGTAGCTGTACCTTCCAGACCCCCTGCCCGCCGTTGCCGCGATACTGCTTGAGCACGCGCGCCTTCCCCGATGACAGTCGCAGCGGGAGTCCGTGACGCAGTTGGTCGACGGTCTCATACAGGCAGGTCTCGCAGCCCCAGCCGATGGAGCGCGTACGGTGGAGTACCTCCTTGGTCCCCAACTTCAGGATGACCTCAGGATGCGTGCTGACGAAGACGCCGGCATCGGCTACCTCACGCAGCATCGCGTCAAGGACTGTCCGATCCCGTCCACTCTCCATGGGGTTCACAGAGGTGGTCCCCGAAATTCGGACAGTGTGTTAAGTTGGACTCCGCCCCCACTTGGAAGGATCTGGA
>JAQCJA010000461.1 GCA_027593305.1 bacterium | reverse complement strand
CCGGGATCCCAGGTCACGATCACGTGTGAAGCGGGCCGCCTCGAAGTCAGCGACCGCGGCGGACGCGTGATCCGCGGCGACTCGCATTCCTCGTGGTCCGCCAGCGAGCTGCAGACAGGGAGCTATCTCTACGAACGGCAGCTGGCAGCGGTACATGAACTGATTCACGTACTGGAAAACCCGGGCACCGAACTCGTATCGTCGGGACGTGAGGCACGACGCACCCTCGAGATCATCCTCGCCATGCTCGCCAGTCACACCGGCGGCAACGTGCGCATCAGCCTGCCCTTAGCCTGAGCCGAACGTCGAAGCTGATGTTCCGGGTGGTTCGCAACCGGGCAGGGTGTCAGGACCAGAACCCGGCACGATCCACCATCAGCACGGGGTCTCATCCGTGTCCGTGCGCACCCCGAGCACAGCACACACGGCGGTGGCAACAGCATCAACATACTGCGCCGCCGGCGCTGCCAGCGTCTGCTCATTGATCAGCCGCGGTATGTTCAACATGAGGCCGGTGAAATGGCTCAGAGCCAGGTCGGGGGCCATGTCAGGCAACTGGCCCGTTCGGTTGGCTTCGGCAAGCAGGGTCATCAACATGCGCCCCTGGCGGCGAGAAATATCACTCTCGGTGAAGTCATAGGGGATCAACAGGACGTAGGTGAAGGCCTCCGGGTACTGGTCGAAGTAGGCGAAAGACACTCGAATCCACTCACGCAACTGCGCCGACAGGGGTGCCGCCGATTTCAGGATCTGCTCCTTTTCCTCCGCCATTTCGGCGACGATCTGCTGATAGGCCTGCTGGCAGAGGTCGTCCTTGCTGGCGAAGTGACGGTAAAGAGCACCCTCCGTGACACCAGCCTCGGTGGCAATCTGGCGAATCGATGCGCCGGGTACCCCCTGCCGGGCCACAAGGCGCACGGTGGCGGCGACGATCTCCTCGCGTCGATTCCTTCGTTCTGTGCTCATAGCATCCTCAAGTAAACGGTTGTTTACTTCGGCCGTGGTGAACTGCGTCACACGACATTCCCCGTCCGACCGTGGTCAGGCAGCAGGGAGTGTTTCATACCGGTGTTCCGTGACCCCTGCAATGTCAGTCCCGGTCATACCGGTATGCAACGGCTGGGTCCAGACTCCGCGCAGCACGTATTCAGCAACATCACCCGCTGCCGATCGAGCACCGTTGTCACATCTTGCTCGCCCCCGCAGCCCCCGCTATACTCGCTTGTCATGACCACACGACCCCGCAACCCAACTCGCGCCGTCCGCATTGGTGACATCACCATTGGCGCCGGCAACCCCATCGCCGTGCAGAGCATGGCCGCCACCAGGACCCAGGACATCGAGGCGACGACCCGGCAGATCCGACTGCTGCAGGAAGCCGGTGCCGATATCATCCGCATCGCTGTGGACAGCCGCAAGGACACCGACGCGCTGACGCGGATCTCGGCGATGGCCGAGCGGCCACTGAGTGTCGATCTGCAGGAGCACTATCGCCTTGCCGAAGTCATTGCACCCCATGTGCAGAAGATCCGCTACAATCCCGGCCACCTCTATCATCACGAACGCGAGTTGCCGATCCGCAACAAGGTGGCCTATCTCGCCGAAGTTGCGGAAAAACATGATTGCGCCATACGCATCGGCGTGAATTGTGGGTCCGTCGATCCGGAAAAGGTGGGGATGTTCCCAGCCGACGACTCCATCGGCCCCATGCTGGCGTCGGCCCTGGAACACTGCGAGATGCTCGACGATCTGGGTTTTTTCCGCTACTGCGTGTCGCTGAAGGACTCCGACCCCAACAAGGTAATCGAAGCCAACAAGCGTTTTGCCGCGCAGCGCCCGGACGTGCCCCTGCACCTGGGTGTCACCGAGGCAGGCCTGCCGCCAGAAGGCGTAATCAAAACGCGCGTCGCCTTTGAACAGTTGCTCTCCGCCGGCATTGGCGACACGATCCGCGTGTCGCTGACCGTCCCTTTTGACAACAAGGGGGATGAAATCACGGCAGGGCGGCAGATTCTCGATGACATACAGGCGGGCCGCTTCCGCTCCGTTCCCGAGTACCGCCCGCAGGGCATCAACATCATCTCCTGCCCCTCCTGCTCGCGCGTCGAGAACGAGGCCTTCATCGACCTGGCGCACAAGGTTCGTGACGTGACGGAGTACGCCAGCATGCATTCCATCACGATCGCCGTCATGGGTTGTCGGGTGAATGGCCCGGGCGAGACGGACGATGCCGACCTCGGCATGTGGTGTGCGCCGACCTTCGTCAATCTCAAACGGGGCCAGGAGCTGATCGGCAGGTTCGGCTACGATGAAGTCCTCGACGTACTCAAGACCGAAGTCGATCGCCTGATCAACGCCGCCTGAACCCTGTCGCCTGAACCCTGTCGCCGCGGTTACGCCCTTAGGCAGGAACGTCAAATCCCCAGGTTTGCCGCAGTTCGGCGTGCAGCGCCGCCCGCCCTGCGGCAGACAACTGCACGCGCGGCGGGCGCACCGCGCCACCGCTGAGACCGACAGCATCCAGCGCCGCCTTGATCATCGACTCGCCATACTGGTTGCGCAGTCCCTCCAGCGCCGCCAGACGACGCTGAATCGGCACCATTGCCTGCCAGTCGCGCTGGCGGGCCAGGCGTTCCAGCTCGAGCTCCGGCTCGGGCAGGAAGTTTATGAAACCAGCCGTGAACCCCTCGATGCCGGCCTGGTAGCGCAGGTGCAGGACGCCGGGATCGTGGCGTTTGTTGCCGATCCAGACGAAACGATCCCCCAGTCGCTGGATGGCACGGAACAGCGGGTGGTCGTCAAAGCAGGGATCCTTGATGCCGATGACGGCATCGATCGTTGCCAGTCGCTCGAAGAACTCCGCGCCCCACCCCTGTGTGTTGTACGGCATCAGCGCCAACCCCGGTGCGGCGGCAGAGATGAGCCGCAGATGCTCCAGAACCCCCGTCAGATCGTCCGGAATCCCCCCCCTCTGGTACGGCGGCAGGGCCAGAGCGATTCCGGCACCCAGCCGCTGGTAGCGTTGCGCCAGGTCCACGGCAGCCCCGGTATTGCCCGGCAGAGACGGGATGACGAGGACCTGCTCGCCAAAACCTTCCAGCGCCAGTCGCGCCAGGGACTCGAGTTCATCCGACCTCAGTGCGTCGATCTCCCCCGTGCCGCCGCCAACGACGATGACCGGCGCCCCCCGGTCCACGAGAAAGCGCAGGTTGCCGAGGAAGCCCTGTTCATCAATCGCCAGCAGATCTCCGGTCTGGAAGGGTGTCACCGCATAGGCGTGGACGGTCTTGAGTCGCTGGCGCAGATCCACGTTGTTTTCGATCATGTCCGTTGTCCCCTGTCGGATGTTTTCGCATTATAGCCGACCCCCTCGCAGACCATCAACGAAAAGGACGCGACAATGATAACGGGTGAAGTCAGATTGTGGAAAATGACACGCAAGCAGGTGCGTGAGAGGCTGGCAACTGGCAAGGTCAAGGGCGCCATTCTGCCCACGGGCAGCACGGAACAGCACAATGAACACCTGGAAATGGAACATGACACGGCCAGCGCCCTGCACGTTTCGCACCAGACGGCGCTGGGCCTGTTCCCGCAGGTCCTGCTGGCGACCCCCATGGCCGTCGGCATCAGCGAACACTGGATGGAATGGCCCGGAACTCTGAGTCTGCGCCCGGAGACGTTTTTCCAGGTCGCCTTTGACACCTGCGAGAGCCTCGCCCGCCACGGCATCGAGCACATCCTGGTCTGTAATGGCCATGCCGGCAACGGCCCGCTGCGCAACGAGGTCGCTGGTTTCGGCGAAAAACTCGGCATCGACATACAGTTTCATTCCTATTGGGAGGCGTACACCAAGGAGTTCGTCGCCGAACACCTGGAGTCAGGCGACTGTCCGGCCCATGCCGCCGAGTTCGAGACCTCCATTGCCCTGGCAGCCTTTCCGGAGAACGCGCACTGGGATGGCGTCGACTACGCCGCCGAATCCTTCGACATCCAGAACGAGAACTACCGGGATCAGGATGCCCCCTATCACTTTGCCGCGCGCGACCTGGCGACGCCGCACAAGGGTCGGATCATGATCGACACCGCCGTCGAGTGGGTCACGGCCCGCATGACGCAGATGATGGCAGCTGACGCCAAGTGAAGCGGGAAGACCGGGGTATCGAGCGCGTGGCGCGCACTCGCCCCAGAGTCGGCGTCTTCGGTATCGGACTGGA
>JAQCJA010000460.1 GCA_027593305.1 bacterium | reverse complement strand
CAGGGCCCTGAGTACCGTGTAGCCGCCGGCACTGCCACCGGAGATGACGAGCCGATCCGGGTCGGCCATGCCGCGATCCACGAGGTGCCTGGCGCCACCAACGGCATCCTCCACATCATAGACACCCCAGTTGCCCCGCAGGGAGGTCATATAGCGACGACCATAGCCGGTGGAACCGCGATGGTTGATCAGCATCACGGCCCATCCACGGGTGGCAAAGTACTGGACTTCGGCATCGTAGCCGGCATCCGCCTGGCTTGTAGGTCCCCCATGGATGCTCACCAGCAGGGGGGGCAGGCCTTCTGCTGCGAAGAGAGGGCTCACCGGCCGATAGTAGAGGCCGTGCACGGCGGTCTCGTCGGCAGCCAGCCACTGAACGGCGACAGGAGTCGATAGTGCCTCCGCCGGTAGTGCTTCGCTGGCGGAACGGGCCTGCACGGAGAGACGTGCCGACTGCTGGCTCGCCCCCTGCAGGGCCAGTATTCGATCCGGTTGTGTCGAGGAACCGGCGACAACGGCGATCCGGTTGCCCCTTGGTGCGGCAGCCAGATGTGTGACGCACGTATAATCGTCGAGAGCGGTTACAGCTCGAACAGCGTGCGTCGACAGGTCACAGACAAAGGCGCGCCGCATGGCGTTGTGGCTGCGGGTGAAGTAGAGATGCCTGCTGTCGGCTGAGAAGGCCAGTGAGCGCAATCCCTGGACCCAGCCCGGAAGGGCCACATCGCCCCCGTCATCGCCACCGTCATCGTCACCGTCAGCGACTGTCAGGCAGCTGACATTCGCAGAGGACAGGTCGCGGAGATAGAGTCGGCTGGCGACACCATCCTCATCACTGGCATAGGCCAGCCAGCGGCCATCCGGCGAGAACTCGGGCTGGAAAGCCGAGATCTCATTGCCGCCGGCGATACAGCGGACGCTGCTGACGGTCGGCGGCGATGTGGCGGACCGGCGAATGTCAGCGAGCATCAGGCGTGTGCCATCCCAGGCCATGTTGGGGAAGTCCCACTCCACCCAGGCCAGCAAGCGACCCCGAGGGTGCCAGGTGGGCTGCATGTAGAAGTCGGCACCCTCCGCCAGCCACTGGGGCCACCTGTACCCCGTGGCATCAACGACGGCGATACGATCGGTGTCCCCGTCACTGTGCACGTAGGCCAGCCAACGGCCATCGGCCGACAGGGTGGGCGCAGTGGGCTGGCCGAAGTCCGGCGTGATGGCTCGAGGCGGGCCCCCGCGCAAAGACTGGGCGTAGAGTCGGGAGCCGTTGTCGACGAAATAGAGACAACCCTGACCGACGGTGAACTCGCCACCCCCATAGAAGACGCTGGTCCTGATGCGGTGACCGGCGGCCAGTTCACGCGGCGCCACCTCGCCCTGGGTGCGGCAGAGGATGACAGATGTGGCTCCACGTCGCTCCAGCCAGACGAGCGTGCGCCCGTCACTGTCGAAGGTTGGCGTACGCAAACCGATGCCATCGGTTACGTCACGCACCCCTACAGGGCTGTCCCACAGGCCATAGGGGCGGTTCTGTGGGTTCACACTTTCTCCATCAGTTCAATCTTGACACTGTCCGGCCCGTCGATAAACACAATGCGTCGGCCGCTGTCGGGAATCTGTATCGGGCCAAACCAGATGTGCACGCCCTCCTGCTCCAGGTGTGCAAGCGTTGCATCGAAGTCGTCGGTCATCAAGGCGAAGTGGTCCAGGCCCTGGTAGCGTCCGAGTACCATCGGCGCAAATTCTCGATCGGTGACCGTGACCTGCATGGCACCGATGCGGACCTCGACCCATGTGGCACCTCCACGTTCGAAGGGCTCCCCGGCAGTGGCTCCCAGGACGCGCTTGTAGAAGTCTACGGCGGCGGGGACATCGGTTGTTTCGTGGTGAATATGATCCAGGCTGTACTTCGGCATGTTATCAGATCTCCTGGTTGGGCTTGCGGCGGAAGTCCGCGAATTCGGCGCTTGTGGCAAACGAATCCAGCTGGATTTTGCGGCCACCAAGCCTGTCGGAGAGATTTGCGGCAAGCACGGCGGCATGGCTGTTCATACTGGATGAAAACGTATTGCGCAGGAGGGAGACGTCGTTGTTGGCGACGGCCTGCACGAAACACTCATTGATGTGGAACGTGCCATCCCGCTTTGCCGGCATGGCGACGATATGACGCAGTTCTGCCGCCGACGGTGCGCCGGGCGGCGGCGGATACGGACCTTCATAGTAGTAGGCGGCGATCTCCTCACCC
Organism: bacterium; assembly: GCA_027593305.1. Lineage (GTDB taxonomy): Bacteria > Latescibacterota > UBA2968 > UBA8231 > UBA8231 > UBA8231. Next base: position 1,983 of record JAQCJA010000460.1, on the reverse strand, counting down.
TCGATCTTGACATGGCCATGATCCCACATGAGGCCCGAGTAACCGTCGCCATAGAACGTCTTGCGCAGGCGGGCCATCGACAGGTTGTAGAGGAATCCGGAGGCAAAGCCGAAGGTTACGGAATATGCGTACGGATTGTCGCCGCCATCCTCGATGTCTGCGGCGTCACGATGGACGTAATCGGCCCGCACCCAGGCGACGTCTCCCGCCCAGTAGCGCATTGTATCCAATTGATGGATGCCGGCTTCGACGACGGTCGTACCCGACCACGCCGCGCTGGCAGCCCAGACACGGTTGCCCGGACCCCCGAGTTCCTCGGTGCGGGTATGCTTGGCGGAATGACTTTCCAGCGTCCCATTGACGATGGCATTGGCCATCACCAGACGTTTGTCGCGGAGGAAATCGCGGATGCCTTCGTGCTTGTGATCGTGCCGCTGATTGAAGCCGACGGTGCCGATGACGCCCGCAGACCGAATGGCACTCTCCATTGCCACGGCTTCGTCGAAGTACAGGCTGACGGGTTTCTCCACGAAGACATGCAGGCCCGCATTGGCAGCGGCGATGACCTCGCCCTTGTGCCGGTTCGGCGGGATGCAGAAATACAGTGCGTCGACATCGCCGGCGCCGAGCAGGTCAGCGAAATGCGAATACGTGCGGATGCCTTCTTGTGTATACCCCGGCACAAAGCGCTCGATCTTTTCGGGTGCAAGGTTCTCGGGAAACGGATCACACAGGGCCACGACACGGGCGCCATCGATGCGCCAGAGGCAATTGAGGTGCTGCAGGCCCCGTTGACCGAGGCCAATCAGGCCAATTCGAACCGGATTTGTCACGGTGTTCTCCCTTGCAGTGAAACAAGTAATGAAGATGCCGAACAACTACGCCCAAAGCGCAATATCGGGCAATCCCCCGGAGGCTTTTTGGGCTCGCCCCATCGATGGGGTGTGGCTATCTTACCAGCATGCCTGACGCGATATCATCCGGTAAACACGTGGTTGACCCCGAGTGGGAGAACTTGTTCTCGCCGCAGAGCACGGTGAAGACGCAGTCCCTGGAGCGGCTGCTGGGTCGCGTATCGATCTTCAGTCTGTTGCGTGCCCGGGAATTGCGGACCCTGGCGCGAATGGTGCATGTGCGGGAGTTCTCCCGGGGTGAGGTCGTCATCCATCGCGGCGTGCAACAGTCCGGTCTCTACCTGGTGCGCACAGGCTCGGTACATATCGTGCGTGAGGGCCCCGAAGGCAAGCAGCGGACGGTGGCCACCCTGGGAATCGGCGAACTGCTTGGCGAGTTCGCCTTGCTCGACGACACGCCGCGCAGCACGTCCGTCATCGCCGCAGAGAAGAGTGAACTGGTGGGCTTCTTCAAGCCGGATCTCACCGACATTCTGGCAACGAAGCCTTCCATGGGCTGCATGATTCTTCTGCGTCTCGGTGAAGACATGACCCAGACGCTGAACCGGGACTATGCGAACCTGCGGGAACTGGGATGGCCGCAGATCGAGCGTCCTGAAGGTGACACCATCGACCCAACGACGGCGTGAGGGCCTTCGGTGAACGGTAAAGGCAAAAAGAAGAAGCGGCCACGAAGAACGGCAGCAGCCTGTTGTCGCGCTGGTTCAAGGGCGGCACAGACACCGGCAAGCGCGCTGACGGCAAGTCCAGAGGTGGCAGCAAGCCGGCACCCAAGGTCAAAGCGAAGGCGCTCACACCCCTGGACCGCTCCATCCAGGAGATCAAACACCTGGCCAAGGTCGGTGAATCCGATCCCGAGCGCCTGGCCATGCTGTTGAGTCGGCTCCTTGGTCAGGAGCGGGAAAAACAGCGCCACGAAAAAGAGACCTTCGACCGCGTTGTCTGGGATATCGTCAACAAGGACAAGAACAATCCCGACGGTGGCACGGCGGAAGGCCCGGCGGTGAGTTCACCCAGCGAGTCATGATGCGAGTCTGGACCCGAGTCTGGACCCGAGTCTGGACGCCAT
>JAQCJA010000011.1 GCA_027593305.1 bacterium | reverse complement strand
AACGATGAGTGCGCCATAGCCGCGCTCCGCCAGTTGCACTGCGCCGTTGACGACCTCGTCGATCACCCGGGATGGCTCGGTCGTGTAGAACCAGTTGAGAATCGGGCTCTGCCCCAGCACGACGAGCATACGGCGCAGCTCCGGCTGAAACAGGATAACGAGCAGGATGAGAAGGATCGACTGCACCTGCTCGAGTAAATAGGCCAACGCCGTCATATCCAGCCATCGTGCCGCCAGGGCGACGGTGGCCAGCAGAAACAGGCCCACCAGCATCTGCGCCGCGCGCATGCCGCGAATCAGGTTGAGCAGGCGGTAGATGACGAGGGCCACTACCAGAATATCGAGTATGGAGATGATGCTGACCGGCAGGAAGCCGAAGAGTCGGAAGAGTATCAGATCATCCATCGGGGTCAATCCGGCAACCGGATTTCGATGGATTCGGCCAGGCGAACAGCCCGTACGGAGGCGGCGACGTCGTGAACGCGCAGGGCTCGTGCCCCGTGGGCGACGGCCAGCACGGCGGCGGCGATGCTGCCCTTAAGGGCGTCCTCCGGTGTCAGACCCAATGGCTTCCAAATGAAGGATTTGCGCGAGGCGCCAATGAGAACGGGGCAGCCCCTGACGCCGAACTCACCTGCCCTGCGGACAATCTCGCGGTTGCCTTCGATCGACTTGCCGAAGCCGATGCCGGGATCAACGACGATGCTGTCGTGACCCACGCCGCACTGTCTGGCGTAGTCGACACGCGCCGCCAGGTAGCTGCAGACTTCGCCCACCAGATCGTCGTACCTCGTGTCTTGTTGCATGGTGGCCGTCGTTCCACGGCGATGCATGAGGATGACGGGCGCACCGGAATCGGCCGCCACTCTGGCCATGGCCCCCGATTCGTGTTCAAAGGCACTGATGTCATTGATAATGTCGGCGCCTGCCGCCAGAGCACGTCGTGCAACTTCGCTCTTCACGGTGTCAATCGAGATTGGCACATCGCTCTGCCGCCGTAACGCCTCCACGACGGGGACGACTCTGCGGCACTCCTGCTCAGGGTCGATCGTGGCCGCCTCACCATAGAGCGGTGGGCGTGATGACTCTCCGCCAATATCGATGATGTCAGCCCCCTCGTCAGACAGACGCAAAGCGTGGTCGGCAGCTCGCTGTGCGTCAATATACCGCCCGCCATCGTAGAACGAATCGGGCGTGACATTCAGCACGCCGAAGATCTGTACCCGCCGGTCAAAGTCGATCCGCCGGTGTCCCTGCAGTTGCCAGATCACTCGGAAGCGCGCTCGGCAGCCGGCTCGAGAGCGGCCTCGGCATCGACGTCGGCCTCGGTCGCGGATTCGGCCCGGGCATCGACAGGGGCCGGCTCGGAGGAGCGCTGAATCGGCAACCCCTGGAGAACGCGGTCGATTTCGGCATCGTCCAGCACCTCGTACTCCAGCAGGGCAGCGGCGAGGCTCTCCAGTTTCTGGCGATGTATCTCGAGCAATTCGCGGGCGCGCGCCTCAGCCTCGAGGATGAGATCGCGGATTTCCCGGTCCACGGACTGTGCCGTCTGTTCCGAGTAGGCCCGGGCGCGAGCGAACTCCTTGCCGAGGAAGACCTCTTCATCGTCGCCACCAAGGGCCAGTGGCCCGAGATCCTTGTTCATCCCCCAGTCACAGACCATCTTGCGCGCCAGACCGGTGATCTGCTTGTAGTCGGCCTGCGCCCCCGTAGACCGTTCGCCGAAAATGAGGGATTCCGCGCAACAGCCGCCGAGTCCGGTGACCAGATGGGCTTTGAGCTGGGTTTCGGTGATGGAGTGACGCTCATCTGCAAGGAACGAAACCATGCCCATCGCCTGCCCACGCGGCACGATGACCGCCTTGTTGATGGACGGTGCACCGGGGGTCATCTTGGCGGCCAGGGCGTGTCCCGCTTCGTGCACGGCAGCCAGCTTCTTGTCCTCCTCGGTCATGATCATGCTCTTGCGCTCGGCGCCCAGCATCACCTTGTCCTTGGCTTCTTCGAAATCCGCATGCAGGACGCAGTCGCGATCACGGCGTGAGGCCAGCAGGGCCGCCTCGTTGACGAGGTTCTCAAGATCGGCTCCGGAGAGGCCGGGGGTGCCTTTGGCCAACCGTTCCAGATCCACATCATCGCTCAGAGGTACGTTGCGTGCGTGCACCTCCAGGATGCCCTTGCGTCCACGCACATCCGGCAGATTGACGATGACGCGCCGGTCGAAACGTCCGGGGCGTAACAACGCCGGATCCAGCACATCGGCACGGTTCGTGGCAGCAATCAGAATGACGCCGTCATTCGACTCGAATCCGTCCATCTCAACCAGAAGTTGATTGAGTGTCTGCTCGCGTTCGTCGTGCCCCCCGCCGATGCCGGCACCTCGATGGCGGCCAACAGCATCGATCTCATCGATGAAAATGATGCAGGGAGCGCTCGCCTTGCCCTGTTCGAACAGGTCACGCACGCGCGATGCACCAACGCCGACGAACATCTCCACGAAGTCTGAGCCACTGATCGAAAAGAAAGGGACGCCCGCCTCACCAGCCACGGCGCGCGCCAGGTGCGTCTTGCCGGTGCCCGGCAGACCAATGAGCAAAACTCCTTTTGGCGTACGCCCTCCCAGACGCTGGAACTTTTTTGGATCCTTGAGGAACTCGATGATCTCTGACAGTTCCTCCTTCGCTTCGTCAACTCCGGCGACGTCGGCGAAAGTGGTCTTGCGGCGGTCCTCGGTCAGGATCTTTGCCTTGCTCTTGCCGAATGAGAACAACCCTTTCGGGCCCCCCTGCATCTGCCGCAGCATGAAGATCCAGAAGCCAATGAACAACAGCCAGGGCAGGAAGGAGATGAGCACGGAGTACCATTGGAACGGCTTGTCTTCGAAGGAGAAGTCCTCGATGCCAGCCTCGAGCCATGCCTGTTTCGTCGAACCATCGATGGGCCCGAGGTTGACGACGAACCGGGTACCGTCACGGAGGATGCCGTGGAACTCCTGATCGCCGATGATGGTGGCCCGTTCGATCTGACCGGACTGCAGATACTCCTGATACTGGACGTAGGAGACCTCGGGATTGTCCGTGGGAGTGCTGCCGAAGAACTTGGCGGCAATAATCAGGACCAGAACGAGGAAGATCCAGAAGGCGCGACTGCGCGACGGCCAGCGCCACGGCATACGCGGGCGATCGTCTGCGGGCTCATTCTGGCGCTGGCGGGGCTGCTCATCCATCCTGGGTTGTCAGTCCGTCAATTGGGGAGCCATCACACCAGGCTCAGGTGAATTGGTGTCGACGATCTCAAGATACAGGATACAGTCGGTGTCCGAGGCCACCGGGAAGGCCTCGCTTCGGATCAGACCCACGACCCACAGCACTTCTTCATCAGCACCGCTGATGGACCGGACCAGCACCAGAGCATCCTGCCGCAGAATGCGTGGCCACCTCGCGTCGATGAAGCAGTCGCTCAGCTTCTTGTGGTGTCCCCCCATTCCCAGAGGACGCAAACGATCACCGGGTCGTGGTGACCGCAACTGCAGCCGGCCATGGGCCGCGCGCTCATCGAAGGCGACCCGGTACTTTCCAAGTGCCGGTTTGAGTTCCGTGAATGCCACCGGAGAAACGACAGTTGCCTCCAGTGCCATCGATTGTGCAGGCACCGGTGTGCGCCCCGGAATCACGATCTCCGCGTGCACCACCGAGGCAGGTCCGCGACGCATGACGAGATCCGTTCCGGTGTTCTGCACCCAGATGTCTGCCAACACTTGATGCAATCCAGCACCTTCAGCCGCCAGGTACTCGACAACGCCCTCCACGGAGGCGAAGGTAACCTGCTGCGAAGCACCGGTGGAATCCTGCGCAAGCTCTTGAATATACTGACGTAACACGCGCCGTTGAATGGCTATATGATAACCGCGCAAAGCTGCCGTATCAAGCCTGATGCAGGCCCCGCGCCGCTGTTTGAGCAGCACTTGTGCCGCGCTCTGCGACGCGCCCTCGAGATAGTCATCATCAGCCTGCAGCAACCGGGCGGTGCGTACCAGCCCTTCGACAATTGCTGGATTGTGACGCTGCGCCAGATGGGGAAGAAGCTCGTGGCGGATTCGGTTCCTCGGGATCCGCACATCACGGTTCGTGGGATCTTCGCGCACCTCCAGGCCCCGCTGCTCGGCGTATGCTGCCACCGAGGATCGACGCGCGGCAAGCATGGGGCGGACAATCCCATCGACCGCAGGCCGCATGGCGCCCAGACCTGTGGCCCCCGCCCCGCGCAGCAGGCGGAGCAGAACGGTCTCCGCCTGGTCGTCGGCGTGGTGGCCGACGGCGATCCAGCGACAGCCGACCCGGCTGGCAACACGGTTCCACATGTCCCGCCTGCAGGCACGCCCCGCCTGCTCCGTCGACATGCCGTGCTCTTTGGCGAAAATCGTCACATTCACCGACTCAATCGTGGCGGCCCACCCGAGGCTCACAGCAAGAGTCTGCACAAAGATGGCGTCTGCCGCTGAATCCGGTCGCAATTGGTGGTCCAGATGGGCCACATGCAACCACAGACCAAGGTTGCCGCTCAGGCGATGCAGAACGTCCAGCAGAACGACGGAATCCACGCCACCGGAGACAGCAACAACCAGGCCCTCACCAGGCATTACGCCGGCTTGGGCGAGGCCGGACTCCACCTGTCTGAGCAAACCATCCGAGTTTGGCTTGATGCCGGGCATGGTCTGTCGCGTCTCACTGGAATGAAGATTGCTTACGTCTGGATGAGGCTTGCTCAAGTACCATGGAAGCAGACAAGAACGAACCCCCATCTCAGGAGTCCATGATGTCCACCCCCTACAACCTCAACGGAATACGCGTCCAGACAGCCCGCATGCTGGAGATATACTCCCTCCTGCGCACTGAACTGGATGGGGGCAACAAGATAGGCATGCCACCTGAAACAAGAGGTCGGTTGCAGCATGCCGTGGATACGATCGCCGAGAACATGGTCCAGTTGGCGGCTCAACTTGCCGCCGCGATGGAAACTCCTTCCGCCGTTCATGACGACGGGAGCATCGAATACCCTGGTCTGGGACGCGTGGGTCCAACCGAATCACGAGAACTCGAAGAGATTCTGGACGCCGTACTCAAATGGCACGCGGAACTGCTCCAGAACGACACCGGGGAATGACCGACGCCCGCCGGCCATTCCCCTGATGGTTGATGCTGATGATGGATGCTGCATCTGCCCGGTTACAGCTTTTGCAGCAACGATTGCCCAATCAATTGGCAACCGCGATCGCCAGTACCTCTGTCCAGTCGCTCGCCCTGCTGTCAATATCGATGGCTCGCACCCTGTAGTAGTAGACCGTGCCGCGCACGACACCGTTATCCGTGCGCGATGTGGTCACGGAATTTGGCACGACCGAGGTATAGTCTGAGTCGTTTGTGCTGTTGGCAACTGTCGCACGCGAGACTTCATAGCGCAGGATCGCTCCGGCCGACTTGGTCCAGCTGATGGTGACGACGGGTGGGGCGGCCCCATCAGATGGGGTCGAAGACACGAGGCGAACATTTGTCGGCAGATCAACTCCACTGGTGGTCGCTGCCGCCGTTGATGATCTCGGGCTGATATTGCCGTCATCATCCAGAGCCTCCACCTGATAGTAGTACGTTGTGCGCTGGTCGAGAAGCGTGTCTTCATACGCTGTTGTCGACGATGTCGCGATTTCCTGAAAGTCCCCGTCAGACGTAGCCGATCGGTAGATGCGATAGAGACTGACACCGGTCAGGCTGGACCCGTTGGCATCGGACCCTGGTGCGCGCCAACTCAGAGACAGACGCTCCGGATCACCGTTGTTCGGTTCTCCATCGAGGAAGGTGGGAGCCGCAGGGGCTCGCGTGTCGGCCTGGACCGTGGCCCCATCAAAGGACGATGGCTCACTCTCCCCCGATCCGGTGACGACAGACACCCGGTAAAAGCGGATCTGGCCGCCGCCCAGGTTCGAATCAATGAACGCCGTTTGACCGGTTGTGAAAGAGGTCCCTTCCGTGCCTGCAAGACGGCTGAAGTCCCGATCGGAGCGGGCCGACCGGTAAACGTTGTACCCCAGAAGGTCTTCCTCGCCGCTGGCCGACCAGCTGACGGTGATGCTTTTCACATCGCCGACAGCATTGACATTCAGCGGTGCTCCGATTCCCTGGGTCGTTGCCGCCACAGTCGATGATCGCGGGCTCACGTTGCCCGAGCCGTCGAGGGCACTGACGGCATAGTAGTAGGTTGTCGCTGCCTGCAGCGCCGCATCGGCATATGACGTTGTGCGGGCATCGATGGTGTCGAGTGCGACCAGAGCGATAGCGCTCCCCTTGCCGCGGAAGACGATATAGCTGGTCAATCCTGTGAGGTCGCCACCGCCCTGATCGACGCTGGAACCCGTCCAACTCAGCGACACAAGAGCCTGGGCATCGTCGGCGATTGCCACGATATCGGCAGGAGATGCCGGTGCCACGTCATCGTTGGCGGCCCGGCCACTGACGAAAGCAGAGCGCTCGCTCTGCAGGCTGGTGGTTACAGCGGCGACCTTGTAGTAAAACAGCGCCCCCGCCGTCACTGAGGAATCGACGAAGGTTGTACGTCCCGTGGTGAAAGCCGCCCCACCATCATCCGCCAGGAGCGTGAACGTCTGATCCGGCCGCGTCGACCGGTAGAGATTGTAGCCGATCAGGTCGTCAGCATCGACAGCGCTCCAGGTGATCTCGATCCGACCGATGCCATCGCTTGCCCGAACGCCGCCAGGGATGGCGACACCAATGGTCTGGGCCTGTCCTGTCGACGATTGCCCGCTCTCATTTCCGGCCGGATCGAAGGCGGTGAGAGTATATCGATAGACAGTGAGCGACCGCAGACCACTGTCATCATATTGCCTGATGTCTGCAGCCAGCGTGGCAATCGGCGCGAACGACCCCGATCCTTCGGCCCGCAGCAACCGGAATCCGGCCAGACCTGTGCGCTCACGACCACCCGCATCCGTGATGGGAGCCGTCCAGCGAACCGTGATCTGCGTCGGATCGGTTCCGGAGGGGACGACCGAGATATTCTGCGGCGCAGCCGGGGCGGACTCATCCGCTGCGGCCTGTGCACTGACGAAAGTTGACAGTTCACTGACGACGTTGTTGGTGCCGATGGCGCGGACTTTATAGAAGAACAGCGTACCAGCGGCGAGATTGGAATCGACGTAACTCGTGCGTCCTGTGGTGTACGGCGAACCTTCACCCCCGGCTATGATCTGATACGTACCATCAGAGCGGGTCGCCCGATAGACGTCATAGCCCAGCAGATCGTCGCTGTCGACTGCCTGCCACTGCAAGGTGATACGGCCGAGACCCTCGACGGCGACCAGCGCGTCGGGTATCGGAATCCCTGCTGCAGCCTGGGCGCTGACGAACGTCGAGAGTTCACTGGCGACGTTGTTGGCGCCAATGGCGCGGACCCTGTAAAAGAGCACCGTTCCGCCGGCAAGATTGGAGTCGATGTAACTCGTGCGCCCTGTGGTGAACGACGAACCTTCGCCCGCGGCCAGGATCTGATACGTGCCATCAGAGCGGGTCGCCCGATAGACGTCATAGCCCAGCAGATCGTCGCTGTCCACGGCCTGCCACTGCAGGGTGATACGGCCGAGACCCTCGATGGCGACCACCGCCACAGGTGTCGGGATCCCGGCGGTGCGCGTCGAACTCGACAAGGCCTGAGAGCTCTGGTTGCCCGAGGCATCAAACGCGACCATGGCGTAGCGATACACCGTCAACGCCTTCAGCCCAGAATCGACGTAGGTCCTGAGGGTCGCTGCGAGTGTATCCACGGGCAGCAGCGCACCGTCGCTGCCTTCAGCGCGCAGCAACAGGAATCCGCTCAGGCCGGTAAGATCGTCGCCACTGGCGTCGGTCGACGGGGCGCTCCAGCCCACAGTGATCTGTCCCGGGTCGTTCTCATCGGCGACGGCGGAGACGTTCCTGGGTGCGCCGGGTGCGGACTCATCGGCCAGGGCACGCCCGCCGACGAAAGCGGAGAGTTCGCTCAGCAGGCCATTCGTACCCACTGCCAGCACCTTGTAGAAGAACAGGCTGCCGCCGGTGAGATTGCTGTCGATGTAGGACGTGCGACCCGTGGTGAAGTCAGCGCCCTCGGACCCTTCGAGGCGGACGAAGCCTGCATCGGAACGGGTGGAGCGGTAAATGTTGTACCCCGCAAGGTCCGAGTCATCGACGGGGCGCCAGTCGATGAGGATTCGACCGATTTCATCACGTGCGGCAAGGCCCTGCGGCGCGGGGATGCCGCCCGTCGTTGTCTGGCTGGATGTGGCTGGACGACTCTCATTGCCAGCGGCGTCAAAGGCGACAACTGTGTATGCATAGAGCGTCAGGCTCTTGAGATCCGCGTCCGGCCACAAGCGGATGTCGGCACCGACGGTGTCGGCAGGGACAAAGGATCCCGGGCCGCCCTCGGAGCGGAACAGGACGAACCCCGACAGACCCGTCAGTTCCTGTCCATCGGAGTCTGTCGTTGGCGCACTCCAGCGGACGATGATGCGCCCCGTTGTGGATTCGTCGGCAACGGCCGAGACATTCACCGGAGCATCCGGCCCAATCCGATCCTCGCCCTGAGTTCTGACGCGGACCGCACTGGCACGGCCGCTCTCATTGCCCTTCTCATCGAAGGCAGCGACGGTGTAGTAGAACGTGGTGGACTCGTCCAGACCGGTATCGACGAAACTCGGGTCGGTCACCGTGGCGATGCGCACGAAGGAGTCTGTGGTTTCCTGAGACCGGAACACGGCGTAGCCGGCAAGGCCCGTCAACACGCCGCCACTGGCGTCGCGTTGCGGCACATTCCAGGACACGGTGATGCGACCGAAGTCGGCGGCGTCCGGCACGGCGGACAAGTTTGCCGGCACTCCGGGTGGCACTTCATCTGCCTGGGCTTCGCCGCTGACGAAAGTCGACAGTTCACTGGCGGCCCCGGCGCGCCCGACGGCACGCACCCGATAGAAGAACAAGGCGCCTCCGGTGAGGCCGCTGTCGATGTAGGTGGTTCGACCGGTGGTAAAGGAACGCCCTTCGGCGCCGGCAAGACGGACGTAGCCGTCTTCAGAACTGACCGAGCGGTAGATATCGTAACCGATCAGAGCTTCGTCTTCGACGGCACCCCAGGTGACCACGATGCGACCGATCCCGTCGGCGGCGTTGACGCTTTTGGGAGTCGGCAACCCCGGCGTGGTAACCTGCACAGCGGTTGCCGGACGGCTGGTGTTGCCCCCCACGTCGAAGGCAACCATGCTGTAGCTGTACGTGGTAAGAGTCTTGAGATCGTTGTCGACGAACTCACGGATCCCTGCGACCAGCGTGTCGATGGGCACAACACCACCGGTGCCGGCCTCGGCCCGAAGGATGACGTAGCCGGACAGCCCTGACAGGTCACGTCCGTCGCTGTCCTTCTGCGGGGCAGACCAGCGCAGCACGACACGACCGAGCACATCCTCGTCAGGAACGGCGGACAAGCTCTGCGGTGACTCGGGCGCGATGTTGTCTTCCAGTGCCGTCGCGCCTACGAAGGCCGTCAACTCACTCTGCAGGCCCGCCGTATCGATGGCGGCAATCCGGTAGAAGAAGGTGCGATTCTGTGTATGGATCGAATCGGCGAAGACGACCTTGCCCGTGGTGATGCCCGCTGTCGAATCACCGTCGCCCGGGACAAACGCGTATGTGCCGTTGGACCGCTCTGATCGGAACAGGGCGTAGCCTGCCAGATCGCGGTCTGTCACCCCTTGCCAGGCGAGACGGATGACACCGACGCCGGGCTCGGCGACCAGTTGTGCCGGCGCCTCCGGGCGATTCTGCACAAAATCCGCCTGGGGATCGAGCGGATTGCTTCGATCCCGATCACAACTCACGGCGACAAGGGCCAGCAGGAGGGCCGCAGCAAGGGCGGCGCCCGGGTTCGTCTTCTTCATCTTGAAGTTTCCGGCTCTCAAAAGAAATGGCGCTGCAGGGCCAGGCCGACAACTCGGGGACTGACGGCAGGCACGAGAGACAATGATGAACCAGTACCGGGTTCGGTAGCAGTCGAGGCGAGGGCGCCGGTCTGCATGGAGGCCGGTCCGCTATCACCACCGGTCAACGCCAGGCGCAACCCGGTGATGCCAAAGGCGGCGGCCAGTGCCCAGCTGACCTGGCTCTTAACGTCGCGATTCGTCGTGCGCTGGTAGAATTTTTCAATCTCTGCCGGATCTGTTGCCGATTCGTAGGCAGCGTAGAAACCGTCGGCCTGGTCTTTCAGATCAAAGCCTTGCATGACCAGGACGACGCTCCCCGCCAGAAAAACGGCCCCGAGGGAACGCCGTACGGTGAGGAACCCGTGGGTCCCGGGCGATCTAGGATCCGAACTGCCGTCAAAACTCGCGGCGCCGGATATCCCGTGGGTCGTTTGGGCCAGATCGATACGGGCCAGATCGATACGGGCCAGATCGATACCTGGGGGGCCGGCGTCGGCCAGAGCCGTCCGAGGGCCAGACAGAATGGTCATCACCATCAAGGCGGCGGCGAAAATCGTTTGGTCCGCACGCTCGGTAAACAGGCCGAAATGTGTCTTCATATTATTGGCAACCCCATGAAACTGAGCAACTTACGTCAATTGGGAGTAAAGTAAACAGACAAGGGTAGACTTTGTCAACAAGTTGGCAGAGCCGGACGCACAAACCCGGGCCGGCGCCGGTGCGGACTCGATAACCATGCCAAGAATCAGCTAGTTGCGCCGCTGGATATCAACCCGGCACATTGACAAATGCACGCATGTGCAGTAAATATGAGTGCAGGTGTTCACATCGCGTCCCTTACCGCCTGGAAACAGGGCGCGCATCCCACACTCACGGGAGCAAACCAGGCCATGCCCAAGGAACTTACCGATCGTCAGCAGGAGATCTACGACTTCATCGCCGCCATCATTCACAGCCGTGGCGCACCACCCACGATCCGCGAGATCATGGACAAGTTTGACATCAACTCCACCAACGGCGTTCGCACGACGCTCGCCGCCCTGGAAAAGAAGGGTCACATCCGGCGCCACCCCCGACTCTCGCGAGGGATCGAGTTGGTGGAGTCTGCACCCGAGCAGGTGTCCCTCGATACGATCGAAATTCCCATCCTCGGCCGAGTTGCCGCAGGCGTGCCGATCCTGGCAGAGGAGCATGTCGAGGGCACCGTGCATGTGGACCGCTCCATGGTTCCGTCTTCCGGCAACGTCTTCGCCCTGCGCGTGCAGGGCGACAGTATGATTGACGCCGGTATTCTCGACGGTGACATCGTCGTCGCCCGCCAGCAGGAGACGGCCAATCGAGGCGAGATCGTTGTCGCTCTGATCGACAATGAGGCCACGGTCAAACGCTTCGACCAGGGCCCCGAAGGGATACGGTTGCTGCCGGAAAATGCCGCCTATGCGCCGATCATCGTCAATGGTGAGGATGGGGTCGAGTTCCGCATCGCGGGACGTGTCGTTGGTCTCATGCGGCAGTTCTGATCCGGACGTGAATCCATCCCCCGATGCGTCCCGGCGGCGCGAGGATGGACTGGCCATCTTCAGCGCCGCCGTAGCCGCTGTTGACCCCTTCGTCCTGGTTCGCGCCAACCTCCATCTTGGTGATGGAGATCTTCGTGTCGGTCCACACACCATTCCCCTGACGGACACGGGTCGCGTCATCGTTGTCGGCGCCGGCAAGGCGACGCCAGCGATGGCCAGAGCCGTCGAACATGCACTTGGGGATCGGATCCACTGCGGGTCCATCAACACCAAGCACGGCCACGCTGTAGCGTTGACCCGCATCACCACGGTCGAGTGTTCGCATCCCATCCCGGATGCCGACGGCGTCGCCGGCGCGCGTGGCATCCTGCAGCTTCTTCAAGGGCTCACGCAACAGGATGTCGTGCTTTGCCTGTTCTCCGGTGGTGGTTCCGCCCTGATGCCGATGCCAGCCCCGGGGCTGAGTCTCGATCACAAGGGCCGGACCACGGCGGCACTGCTCGCGTGCGGCGCCACCATCGATGAGATCAATGCCATCCGCAAGCACCTGTCCGGGATCAAGGGTGGCTGGTTGGCGCGGCGGGCGATGCCTGCCCGTGTCGTGTCGCTGATGATGTCTGATGTCATCAATGACCCGGTTGACACGATCGCTTCCGGGCCAACCGCTGCCGACCCGACAACCTTCGCCGACTGCCTGAAGATCGTTGCCAGGTACGGTATCGCCGGGGTGATTCCTGCCGAAGTCATGCACCACCTCGAGACGGGAGCGTCCGGCCAACTCCCCGAGACGCCAAAACCAGGGGATCCGGCCTTCGAGCGCACGACCAATCTGGTCATTGGCAACAATACGCTGGCCCTTGCGGCGGCGCAGAGTGAAGCCGCCCGGCGGGGGTATCAGCCGTTGATCCTGTCATCCCGCATTGCCGGCGAGACGCGGCATATCGCCTCCATGCACGTTGCCATCGCGCGTGAAGTCGCCGCCACGGGACAGCCTCTGCCTCCCCCTGCATGCCTCATCAGCGGCGGCGAAACGACGGTTACCCTCAAGGGCAACGGCAAAGGGGGGCGCAACCAGGAGTTTGTCCTGGCAGCTGCCCTTGATCTGGTTGGCTGCGACGGGATCACGGTGCTCAGCTGTGGCACCGATGGTACGGATGGCCCAACCGACGCAGCCGGCGCCATCGCCGATGGCTCATCGGTGGCTCGTGCAGCGTGTGCGGGTCTGCAAGCGTCCGAGTATCTGCTGTGCAACGACTCCTACAGGTTCTTTGCGCAACTGGACGACCTCGTGATCACGGGCCCCACTGGGACAAACGTGATGGATCTTCGCCTTCTGTTGGTTGGTTGATTTCTGGCGGTGATTCGGCCGGTGGCACACAGGGAATCAGGCCTCGATCGAGGCGTGTGCCGGAGAGCTTTACAGGTGGACGAATGCTCGGGGAGATCGTACAATGCTTGTGCCGCCAATGAAACGTCGCCCCTTATTCACACTCCTGACCGTCCTGCTCGCCGGCATGGGACCAAAGGCCGCCGACGCGGCCAGTGGCTACGCTGGCGAGTTCCTCGCCGTCGGTGCCGGCGCCCGTGGCCTGGCAATGGGTAGTGCCTTCGTCGCCTCAGCCGATGATGCGACCTCGGGATACTGGAACCCTGCAGCTCTGGCCTCCGCTCCATCCCGGCAGGCACACTTCATGCATGCGGAGCGCTACGCCGGACTCGTGGAGCAGGATTTCGTCGCCGTCGCCAGCGGCGGTGGCCCGCTGCTTGATGGGATTTCACTCAGCCTTCTGCGTCTGGGTGTGAATGGCATCGAATTCACCGAATTGCCCGACGCCGCCGTCCCTGTGGGTCCCGACAACCGACCTGTCGTATCGTCCACCGAGAGTGCCGCCGACTACGCAATGTATCTTTCCGGCGGCCGGCGAGTCGGAAAGCGTCTTGATCTGGGGATTTCTGCCAAGTTGATATACCGCACCGTCGCCGACTACACGGCCTACGGGCTCGGATTCGACGTCGGCGCCCGTCTGCGGTTGGCGCAGGGGGTGACCGTAGCCGCCAATCTGCGCGATGCGACAACAACACCTGTCTTCTGGGACACCCAGGCAACCGACAGCATACAACCGTCCTTGAGCCTTGGCGTCGCCGTTACGCGGGAGTTCGCCGGTGGTCAGGCCCTTGTCGCCGTCGGTTCCCGCGCCGGGGGCAATGCCAGTGACGATGCGGGTGCCGCACCGATCCATGGCGGACTCGAGTATCAGACGGGTCGCGTCTCCCTGCGTGCCGGCTTCGACGAGGAGCGTCCGACCTGGGGCCTGGGCCTGCAACTGTCGCGTGCCATTGTCGTCGATGTCGCCTACCTGCAACACAACGAACTCGAGGAAACCTATCTGCTCTCTGCAACCATCGGATTCTGAAGCAACGGTGGTCGACCCTGCGGGTGGCCATCGATTCGGCTACATCACTCTGGTCGGCCGCCCGAATGTCGGCAAGTCGACGCTGTTCAACGCCTTCCTCGGCCAACGGCTGTCCATTGTCACACCACGGCCACAGACGACCCGTGGACGCATCCTCGGAATCCTGACACGGCCCGAATCCCAACTCGTGTTTCTGGATACTCCCGGTTTGCTGGAGGCGGCCTACAAACTGCACGAAACCATGGAAAGGCAGATCCAGCGCGCCTGCAGTGACGGTGATGCAGTGGTCCTGCTGCTTGACGCGACACATCCGGATGACCGTGTCGACCTGATCACGAACTTCCTGGCCCGCAACCGCAAACCCTTGCTGCCGGTGCTCAACAAGGTGGATCGCCTCGCCCCGCAAGCTGTCGATCCCCTGATGAAGAGCCTCTGCGAACGCTACGGACTCGATGGGTTGTTGCCGCTGTCGGCGCTGACCGGGACCAACGTTCCCGATCTGCTGCAGCGTGTTGCGGCATTGATACCTCTTGGGCCGCCCCTGTATCCGGAGGAGATGGTCGCCGAACAGCCGGAGCGTTTCTTTGCCGCTGAGCTGGTTCGCGAAACAGCCTTTGAGCAGCTTTCTGATGAACTCCCCTACTCAATCCAGGTCGAGATCGACGAGTTTCGCGAGCCCGAGGCAGGGGACGGCCGCAAGACCTACCTGCACGCCACGTTGTATGTCGAGCGCGACAGTCAGAAAGGCATCGTCATCGGCAAGGGCGGCGCCAGATTGCGCAGCATCGGCTCGGGTGCACGACGCAAGATCGAAGAACTCATCGACGGCCCGGTGTTTCTGGAACTGCGGGTGCGCGTACGGCCTGACTGGCGCAAGCGCGACAAGGATCTGATCGAGTTCGGTTACAAGTGACCCCTTCCCACTGGAGACAACTGATCCATGAAGGTCCTGGTCGTCGGTAAAGGTGGTCGTGAACATGCCCTGGCGTGGAAACTGGCGCAGTCCCCCCAGGTAGAGCAGCTGTACGCTGCACCCGGCAACCCGGGCATCGCCGCTCATGCACAGTGTCTGAGTGACATTCGAGTCGACCTGGACCTTTCTCAACGTGCCCTGCTGGAGGTTGAGATCCTCAAGCTTCGCGACTTTGCCGTCGCCGAAGGCATCGATCTTACCGTCGTCGGCCCGGAGGCAGCCCTGGCTGCTGGAATCGTCGACCGGTTCCAGGAGGCGGGGCTGACGATATTCGGCCCCACAGAAGCGGCGGCACGGATCGAGTGCGACAAGACCTTCTCCAAGGAACTCATGGCGACGATCGGTGTGTCTACGGCGGCGCATCAGTCCTTTGATGACAGTGCCAGCGCCATCGACTACATCCGCCGTCAGGGAGCGCCGATCGTCATCAAGGCGGCGGGCCTGGCTGCGGGCAAAGGCGTCATCATCTGCCGCAGCGAAGATGAAGCAATCACCGCCGTTCATGACATCCTTGATGACGGTGCCTTCGGGCAGGCGGGCGCACAGGTGGTCATCGAGGAATTCATGGAGGGTGAGGAAGCGTCACTCTTCGCCATCTGTGACGGCAAGAACTACATCAACCTCGTCGCCGCCCAGGACCACAAGGCGATCGGCGAAGGTGACACGGGACCCAACACCGGCGGTATGGGGGCCTACGCTCCTGCCCCGGTCATGACCCCGACCCTTGTTGAGCAAGCCAACAAAGAAATCATCGAGCCCGTGCTGGCCGAAATGGCGCGACGCGGCAGTCCCTACCGGGGGGTCCTGTTCTGCGGCCTGATGTTGACGAAAACTGGACCAAGAGTCGTGGAATTCAACTGTCGCTTTGGCGACCCCGAGAGCCAGGTCGTGCTGCCCCTGCTGCGCTCCGATCTGGTTGACTTGTGTCTGGCCTCTGCACGGGGCGACCTGTCACAGGCGGGGCCTGTGGAACTCGACACCGAGCGGGCTGCCGTCTGTGTAGTGATGGCCTCTGATGGGTATCCGGGAGCCTACGGGACGGGACGGTCCATCGATGGTGTGGATGACACCGCCGGCGCCAGCGACACGGACGAAACCATCATCTTCCATGCGGGCACCTGTCTGCATGCGGATCGCCTCGTCACTGCCGGTGGGCGCGTTCTGGCGGTGACCGCCATAGCTGCCGACATCTCGACGGCGGCGCAGAGCGCCTACAGCGCCATCGACAGGATCCACTTCGAGGGAGCCTACTGGCGCCGCGACATTGCCTACCGGGCGTTGCAGCGGAATCAGGCTCAGCAACCCGCATAGGCACTGGCAACCCGCATGGGCACTGGCGGAGATCGCGACAGATCTGGCCTGGCAGAACGATGAAGCGCCGCGGCGAATGTGTCGCCTCGGCGCTCCGTGTCAGAGAATTCTGTTGTGTCCCGTTTTTTGTTTGAGCTCGTCTTCCGGCGGGGAAGGGGCTTGCTCTCAGGCGAGTGTATCGACTGTCTCGCCTCTGCCTTCCTGGCGGGTTTCGGCAGGCGGACGCTGCTGATTTGCAGTGGCCTCTGCGCGTTGCGCTTCCTGCGCCTGGCTGGTGCGTTCTTCACGACGTG
Organism: bacterium; assembly: GCA_027593305.1. Lineage (GTDB taxonomy): Bacteria > Latescibacterota > UBA2968 > UBA8231 > UBA8231 > UBA8231. Next base: position 8,356 of record JAQCJA010000011.1, on the reverse strand, counting down.
TCTGCTGGCTTTCGGCCAGGGCCGCACGAGTCTCGCGCCGATCGTCGGCACGCGTCTCACGCTCCTGGGTCGATTCAGCCTGCTGTTCGGCACGTCGTTCGGCCCGTTGTTCCCGGGCCTCGCGTACCTGCTGTTGCTGCTGGCTGTCCTGGGAGACCGTACGGGCCCCCTGGATCTGCTGAGCAGCTCCACGGATCTCTGACATGGCGCTATCCTCCTTGTGTGGTGCACACCTCTTTGCGTCCTTGCAAACGGAAAAGCTGTTCCGTCAGTTCACCGCGCCTTTGACGAACCGGGGCGGAACAACATTTCCGACGGCAATATAGCGGCGGCACCTTTGAAGTCAAGCAACTCTTCGTGCCCCATGAAGTTAGACCAATCCCGGAGGCGGCAGTGACAGACACTTTGCGCGTGCGCAATATGACCTTCTTCGCATTCCACGGCCTGCTCCCCGAGGAGGCACGTCTGGGCCAGAGGTTTGAAGTCGATGTTGATCTGCGACTCCCCCTGGCGGCAGCGGGTGTCAGCGATGATCCAACCCTGACGGTCGACTACGCCCAGCTTTTCACTGTTGTCGAGGGGATCGTCAACGGCGAGCGCCGCTTCGGTCTCGTCGAGGCCATCGCCGAGGAACTGGCGCGCGCCATTGGCGAGGCCTTTCCCAGTGTGGCTTCCGCCTGCGTCCGGGTGCGCAAGCCGAACCCACCGGTAGCTGGCCATTTCGACGGGTTGGAGATTGAGATCGAGAGAGCTTTCGCTCGTGCCTGAGACAGCATATGTCGCCCTGGGATCGAATGTCGGTGACAGCATGGCCACGCTTCGGTCCTCGCTGCAGCAGCTTGCCGCTGTTGATGGAATTTCTCTGGTTGCCTGTTCCGGTGCCTGGGAAACAACGCCGGTGGGGCCCGTGTCCCAGGGCAACTACCTCAATGCTGCCGTTTCTCTGCACACCGGAGTTGCACCCCGTGAATTGCTCAACATCCTGCTCGATATCGAACGCCACCATGGGCGCCAGAGACTTGTGCGCTGGGGGCCCAGGACTCTGGATCTGGATATCCTGTTGTATGGCGAACGCCGGATTGACGAACCGGGGCTCAGTATCCCCCATCCCTGGCTCAGAGCCGCTGCTCGAGATTGCCCCGGAGTTGATACATCCGGTGGCTGGCCAACCCCTCGCAGGCAGTCTCGATGCCTTACGGCGACTGCAGCAGGAGCGTGTGCGTCGCGTCGCCGATCTGGCGCTGGAAACTAGCGGATCAGGGACAGGGTGATCATGCGGCTGCTGCCCGCAACATGCAGTCTCGTCAGATAGGTTCCGGAAGCCACCGGCTGTCCCGCATGGTTGCGGCCATCCCATATCGCCTCGCAGCGGCCGGGAGCGTGCCACCCGGATGCCAGCCTGCGCACGGGCTGACCGAGCAGATCGTATACCGTCATGTCTGCATCGCCGTCGGTGGCCACAGCGTAGGGAATTCGCACGCTGCTGTTGAACGGATTCGGATAGGCTGCACTCAACGACGCCGCCACTGGCAGGGCGAAGAGCGCTTCACCAACAACCGTTGGTGTGAAAGCCCTGGCTGAAAGCTGAAAATTCTGCCCCTGCTCCGACGTTCGACCAATGATAACAACGGCACTGTCGACACCGGTCAGCTGGGCGACGCCACGATTGCCGGCATCAACGGCGACGCGGCTCAGGTCATTTCCCGCTGCGCCCATGGCGTAGGTCCACACCTCGTAACGGCCCGTGTTGTCGCCAGCGAAATCGATGACCAGATCACCGGGGGTGCGGAACAGAATCGTTGCTGTCCCCCAGTGGCCGCTGATGGCACCCGTGGCGGGCTGCATGGGCAGCCCCTCCACAGCAAAGGTCACAACGCGCCGATCACCAAGCGCCCGGTATGCGTAACGCTCGTCCTGGGAGGCGTAGTTGGCCACCATCCAGCGCTGCCACACATCGACAAACCGATCCGGCAGATCAAGGGCAGCAAAGGCGGCGTCCACACTGGCTGTCCCATTCCGCGGCTGCGCGACGAGTTCACCGATGAGCCCGTGCCCGAAGCGCTCTGCGAGGTACGACATGAACAGATAGGTAACCCCGTAGTAGCGGGCGGAATCCGTGAAGTTCCAGTCTGTCAGTGAGGTGTGCGGGTTTTCGAGAAACTGTGGCACAGCCTGTGGGTCGGCTTCCGGATAACCGACCAGTTCCTCGGCGTAGCCGGACAGGCCTTCATCGATCCAGGGATCCTCATCGGCATCCCAACGCCAGTGTATGAGGTGCTGGAATTCGTGGGCCAACGTCCCCAGAGCCAGATGGTTGTCTCGCCGCAGGAAGGTCTCATCTATGAACAGCACATCCCGGCGATACTCCGGGACGTCGTAAGCGGCGACGGCCGGATCGAAGTAACCGACAACGTTCGGACTGCTGATGTTGAGCACCAACAGGTAAATCCGCGGGTCGCCATCCACGTCTGCAGGTTCACCGAAGGTCGCCGACTCCAGTTCATACACACCGCGTGCGGGATCGGCAGGGCTGGTCTCGTCAAAGAGTGAACCCAGTGCATCTACATGGCTCTGCAGGATCGAGCCCCCATTTGTGTCCCAATGGCGATTCTCGACGAAAACGTAGGCGTGCTCCCCGACCCGCTGGCACGTCGCCGGAATCAGCGCCGAACCGCTCACCGGAAAGAACAACTCGGTGCCAACCTCAATGTCAGCAGATACCTGAGTTCTCTTGGCTGATCCGGTTGCCGCGGCGATGACCGCTGCGATGTCCGCTTCTGGGGGCAGTTGCATGCGGCCCGCCGCGTGCTCTGCCTTGAGCCAGCCCGTGCCGCAGCGGAGAGGCGCATAGCCGGCCTGATCGTCAGCGCCCACACGCGCAGACCACGGAAAAGTCACCATGGCTGCGATGAGGAGATGGCGCTTCATCTTCAGAAGGGGCGCGTCAGCACAAGATCGAGGCGTTCCGGCTGCCATTTCCAGTCAAACGTCACAGACGAAGGCGCCGTGCCTGGTGGCTGCACATCGTTGCTTGCGCGTGCTGCATGGACCGCTGCCACCAGGTGATTGACAACGATGAGGCCCGTTACGTAGAGCGCGTTGCGCTCCATTGTCTGTGCGGAGTTGCGCAGTTCCCGATAGCGCTCGCGCGAGTTGTCGGCATCCCACTCCCAGGAGAATTCAGGCGTGTCGGCATAGACTTCGGCGCGTGGACCATCGTCGACAAGAGCGAACAGGTTGTGTTGCTGTTGATTGGCGTAGAAACCGAGATCATCGAGAAACACATTCGACTTCCCCGTCGTCTGCGCCCCGGCATGGGTCGCAGCGTATGTCAGGTATGTCTGGCGGCGGATCCCGTACACACCCCGAAGTCCGGCATAGCTGGCCCACAGGGTCGCTTCCGTGATGATGAAACGCATTGCATTGCCCTGGTCTTCTGACGCGTGCTGTCCCCAACCTGGAATCACCAGTGAACGCCAGAACCGACTGGCACCACCTCCGGCTGCTGCCGGAACGGCCCCCGTCGCCAGTATCGCCATGCACAGCAACGTCGTTGTCCACACTCTTGCGACAGACATCATCACTCCATGGGTCGGTAGGCCATGAACATGGGCGTCGTCCCGACACTGCCGCCCATGGCAACGCCGAAGCGAGTGCGGCGATCGATCACAGCCTCATCCTGGCCCTCGTTGCGGGCCCGGGCGACCCGGGCGGCATCAATGGCGCTGAAGACGTGGTTGACCAGCCGCAGTCCCTGGATCGTCGAGGCCCGTTTCAGGTATTTGTTGCTCTCATTGCGGTCCACTTCATACGACAGCCGCGTTGCCGATTGGAAGTTCTCGGCAGAATCGACTTCGGTGGACTCGACCCGGTTGCCCGTTTCATTGTCATAGACGTCATCCCAACCGGAGACGAACTGATCGTATTTGCCGATGAGTTCGTAAAACTGCTGCTTGTCGGAGCCCGGGCAATTGGCGATCGCATCAGGAACCGGCACCGAGGAGGGCGCCGCCTTGACGTACGCCGAGCAGGGCAGAGCATGGGTGATCGACGAAAACCGGCTGTTGCGCGAATCGCGCCAGGCGAGATAGTTCCACGGATTGTAGGTACTGTCGGCACGAACGCGGAACTCATCTTCGAGATCCTCTCCCTTGCTCTCCCACGTCCTGTCGGTCGCAACACCAAGCACCTCCAGGCCGAAAAACATCACTGCACGGGTCTTGCTGCCCGCCCAGAATTCACCCGACCCTGGCAGGATGGCGGACATCAGCGCCGCCACCCCCGGCGACTTTCTGTCTCGCTTCGTCACCGTCTCGGGGACGACGGTCGAGTCACGGGCACCAGCCTGTGCCAGCAGGATCGACGCGAGATCGCCCGGTTGACTCAACTGCAGGTCGGGCGTCAGCCTGGGCAGCACGAGAGGGTCCGCCTGGACCACACTCGCGCACTGCACCACAGTGAGCACGATGGTCGCCAGCCAATGGTAACGCTTCTTCTTCCATATCATGCGCTTGCTCATTCCCCGGGATCGGTCCAATTGATGTAGTTGAACAACAACGTAAAGTACAGCTTCCATGGCCCCTTGTTGTCGACCTCATCAAAGCCGTAGGCCGCATCGAACTGGATTCGCGTCGGCAGACTGTAGAAAGAGATGACATCGAGTCGGACCTGCAGCCCGGCATCACGAACCGGTGCCTTCCGGTTGAAGACTGGATCGGGGTCAGACATGTTCCCGTCCCAGGCCTTGCCGGCGTCGGCGTATATGGCTGCGTAGAGTTTGTCGATGTAGAACGGGCCAAGCCGCCGATGCACTGCAGGCCAGACAGGAAAGCGCCACGTTGCGTGCGCCATGGCCGCCTTGCGGCCCTCGATGCTGTAGAAGGTGTAGCCCCGCATAAAGGGCAGACCACCGAGGTGAAAGTCGAAGAAGTCTCCCACGCTCTCCGCGTCGACGCGGTCCGAATCGATCATGCCACCATAGGCTCGCAGCCCAAGCGTCGTGTTCCCTAGCAGGCTGATGAACTCGCGCCAATCCACCGTGACCTGATTGTACAACAGCCGCAGGTACTCCTCCTGCAGGAAGGAGGTATTCTGCTCGTTGAAGCCCTCGATGAACCAGTTGGACATGCGGTCATACCGAAGGTAGATCCGCCGCCCGCCCCGCGGATTGATATCAAGATCCTGGCGCCGCGCCACAGAGTCGTGGCGATAGACGAAGGCCAGATCAAACCCGTTGAGATAGGTATAACCAATGGGCTTGCCCTGAATTCGCTCAAACCCGGGCCGGCCATCACCGCGCGGGAACAACTGGTCGTTTTCCAGACTCGCATCGTAGCGATCGTACGCGAGGCTGACATCGACGTGACTGGTGCGGTTCAACTGTCCGCTGACACCCGTCGTCAGCCGGTTCAGGCTGAAGTTCATCCCTTTGACAAAGAAGTCACGCGCTTCGGAGCTGTCGCCGCGTGCCGAGTGTCGCTTCATGTGGATGAAGCTCAGGCGCCATGTCGGGCGGAAGCCGCGGAATCGATAGACGGCGTAGAAATCGCGGTCGCCGTTGGCCGGGGTGTAATTGGTGGCGCCGAAGATGCTCTGTTTGTCGAGGGCTTCCGATGTGCCGAAATACGCCCCCGCCTTGAGATGGCCCTCATCAAAGGTCAGTCGTGGCATGACCGTCGTGCGCAGCATCTCCATGCCGTATGGTTGTGTCGGCAATGCGGCGGCGGCAGCAACCGGCGCCTCTTCCCAGAGCCCGCGACGCCGACCGGTAAACAACGATGCTTCTGCTTGTATCGCCTCGTCGCGCGCGATACTGTGCAGGCTGAAACCATCGGCGCCATAGCCGCTGTAGATGATATCGCCAGCAGCGTTTGCCGTGGGGAAGAAGGCGCCGCCACGCACATTGGTCACCTGTTCGATGGCGCCGCTGACCATGTCGAGGGCGTAGACGTTGAACACGCCGGAGACGTCACTGACGAAGAGCAATTCCGTGCCATCCACGGACCAGGTGGGGTCGCGGTCGGTCCCCGTCGAGACGATGAGAGGCTCAAGGACGCCGTTCCCATCGAGTTCGACAAGACCGATGTCGCGCTGCCCCGCAAGTGACCAGGATACAGCGATCCGCCGGCCATCTGGGGACCAGCGTGGCGTGTACAACTGGGTGGTATCGTCGAAGCGCAGCAGTTCCCGGACGTTGCCCCCGTCGCGATCCGCCAGGGCCAGGGCAGCGCCATCAGCACCGATGCGGACAAAGGCGATGCTCCCGCCGTCTGGTGACACGGCAGGATATTGTGCGCGCAGATTCTCTGTCAGTTGCGCCGTCCGTGGATCGTCGGGAGCATGAACACCTGTAAGGGCGGGCAGGGTCCACAGCGTCTTGCCCAGCCAGCCGCGATCCGGTGCCTTCAGGTCCTGGTCATACAGATCGGCCCGACGGGAACCGAACTTGTCGGCAGCTTTCTTGCGCACGAAGAGCAGGTGCTCACCTGAGGGATCCCAGGCAGGAACGGACACTACAGCGCCGGCAATGATCTCATCCTCGCCGGTCTGCAGATCCCGTATCAGCAGCGAATGGGGTCCATAGTGGCGCTTGCCGGTGGACAGGTAGGCGACGCGCTCGCCGTCCGGCGCAAAGACCGGCGCCGTGTTGGAGAAACCACTGTCGGTCAGTCTGTTGCCTTCGCGCAGCGCACCCATGGCGTCGATCTGCCGGGCATATCTCTGGGCCATGTCATCGCGCCAGTCCCGCCACAGGGCCTCCGCTGGCCGACCGGTGACCGCTTCGAGGGCACCACTGACATTCATCGTCTGCCATTGACCGACATGCTGGCAGATCTGGGTCAGTGCCGAGTCACCGTAGGTCGCAGCGATATAGCTGACGAAGCCGTAGCCGTGATCGTAGACGAATTCATTGCCAAACCCACGCTTGCCGAAGACGCCCATGTCTTCCAGAGACAGCAGCGTGCTGTCGAGCACCGCCGTGCGCAGGATCATGTCACGATGGCTGTCCCAGCGGTCATGATGCACAGACTGCGTCTGGTACTGGGCAACACCCTCGGCAAACCACATGGGCACGACGGTGTTGGCCAGGGGCATCACGGTCAGCTGGTTGGGTGCTCCCGTAAGAATGTCATCGCGGTTCCGCTCGCCTTTGTAGCCGAAGTACTCAATGAACCACGCCGGCACACGCTGGGAACCCTTGCGCGCCGCGCCCAGAGAAATGATGTGGACGAATTCGTGGGTGATGACATTGCGCAGCCAGTCGGACGTGCCACGCAGTTCAAAGTCGTGCTCCAGCGGCGAAGTCCAGATCTCGATGGCATCGTGATAGAAGTACGCCGCGCCATTGGCGTAATCGTCGTAGTCCTTGAGGATGATGCGAACCGGACCATCCGGGCGATAGTCGTAGAGTTCGGTAACGGCGTCCCAGGCGGCCTCGCCAATGGCGGCGGCGCGCTGCGCCGTGGACGCCAGACCGTCGTGAAACAGCACACGAAAGTGTTCAGTCTCGACGATCTGCCAGGTCAGTTCAGGATGGTTCTGCCCGTCGGCGGAAAGGGACAGCGATCCGAGCAACAGCAGGCAGGCAATCGAGCCACGTCTCATCGACTCACCGCCATACGCAGCGTTACGTCTCCCCTGCTGCCGTCCGCACCATGGGCGCTCAAGCGACAGAGGTAGAGGCCGCTCGCATAGGCGTCGACGGGCCAGGATACCTCGTTCTCGGCACCAGCGCGCAGATCCGTTGCCGCGATCTTGCCCATCTCATGGCCGATGGCATCATAGACTCGCAGCGTCACCTCCGCCTCTCGGCTCAGATAGAAACGAATCGTCGCCGGCTCCGTAGCACCGTCGACGGGGTTGGGGTAACAGTAGGCCCGTGCTGCGGGCAGCAGTTCACCTGGCTGTTGCACGGGTGGCACATCGCCGACTTGGGCCTGAGCCCGCAGACCGGCTGCATTGCCTGCAGCCTGTGCCCAGCCAGGGGCGCTGCCTTTGACAAAGGCCTCTTCCCAGAAGGACGGCCGCCACGAGTACACAACATCTGCGGCTGCAGCCAGCACCTCGATGGCGCCGTCCTTGTCGATATCGGCAAGCAGCGGCGCGTGTGTCGGTGAAGCGGCTGTCAGTACGGGGAAGCCCGACAGTTGCACACCGTCGGTGCGGAAACCGTAGACACCTATGGTTGCAGCGGCAAAGAGATCCTGTGTGCCATTGCCATCGATGTCGGCGGCAACCGGTTCACCGATAAAGACACCACCTTCGTGATACGCAGGAATCATCACAGGAAATCCCGCAGCTCGAAGTCCGTTTGCGGTGATGACGTGCAGGGCCCCCTGTGTCAGTACGAGAATTT
>JAQCJA010000459.1 GCA_027593305.1 bacterium | reverse complement strand
CCGCTACGGTCAGATTCCATCTGTTTCTCCTTTCGCTGCTGTCGTTGTCACGTCATACATCCAGCGTGTCGAGCGACGCATCAGGCTCTGTGAAGGCTCCCTGCACCGCAGGGATCGCCTGCGATCCCGACCCGGCGACACCGCATCTGCGCCGACTCAGATGCAGCCTACGTGTCGCTACTTGTCGAGCCAGCTCATCATGGCGCGCAGGCGACCGCCGACCTCTTCGATCTTGTGCTCGGAATCAATACGCTTCTGCGCGGTGTAGAAAGGACGGCCCACCTGGTTTTCCTGCAGCCACTCGCGGGCGAATTTGCCGTTCTGGATTTCGGTGAGGATCAGCTTCATCTCGGCACGCGTGTCATCGGTGATGATGCGGCGGCCGCGGGAAAGATCACCGAACTCGGCGGTGTCGCTGATGGAGGAACGCATGTTGGCGATGCCCCCTTCATAGATGAGATCGACGATCAGCTTGACCTCGTGGAGACACTCGAAATAGGCAACCTCTGGCTGGTAACCGGCCTCGACCAGCGTGTCGAAACCGGCCCGGATCAACTCCGTCAGCCCGCCGCACAGTACCACCTGCTCGCCGAACAGATCGGTCTCGGTTTCCTCACGGAAGGTTGTCTCGATGACGCCACCCCGTGTACAGCCGATGCCTTTGGCATAGGCCAGACCCAGTTCATGGGCGCGACCGGATGCATCCTGCTCGACGGCGAGAAGGCCTGGGACGCCACCACCCTCGGTGAACACGCGGCGCACGAGATGCCCCGGGCCTTTGGGCGCAACCATGAAGACATCCACGGTGGCCGGGGGAACGACCTGACCGAAGTGGATGTTGAATCCATGCGCGAAGGCCAGAGCATTGCCTGCCACCAGGTTCGGGCGGATGTCGGCTTCAAAAACAACCCGCTGGATCTCGTCGTTGATCAGAATCATGACGATGTCACCCGCCTTGGCCGCTTCGGCGACACTGGCGACCTTCAGGCCTGCCTTGGCCGCTGTTGCCCGCCTCGCACTACCCTCACGGAGGCCGACGACCACGTTTATGCCACTCTCCTTCAGATTGAGAGCATGCGCGTGACCCTGGCTGCCGTAACCGATGATGGCGACCATTTTGTCACCCAGCAGGTCAAGATTGGCATCGTCGTCATAGAACATCTGCATGGTGTGTCTCCTCAACGGGGCTATATGAGCACAAAGAGTGCGGGATCTGATGAACAGGCATAGCTTTGGGCCAGCCCTTGAAGTCGTTCAGAGGCTCCGTCCGTTTTCTTCGATTTTGTTGAGCGAGTTTGGAAGAAGAAGCGGAGGAGCCTACTCGATTCGCCCAATAATGAGTCGAAGTCGAATCATCAGGCGATCGAGAAGGCCAAACTCGAGTACTGCAGACGGCTCGACTGCCGCAGACTGTAGGGCACTCACAAAAGTCCCGTTCCCGAGAATGGGCGCAGGAAGAAGCACTGCCGCAAAGCGAATTTTTGGCAGTTTCATGTGCGTGTCAGCCAGTTCCATCTGATTGCTTGGCAAGGACTTACAGTCGATTTGCGAAATAGGTGCAAAAATATAGAACCGCCTCTGGAGGATGTCAAGATTCACGGAGTGGCACGTGGCCCGCGCTGACAGCTACCGGATTGAGACCGTGTCGCCCGGTGATTGGCGCACTTTTCTTGGTGACGCTTCAGGATCTGCCGTTTTCTCTGCCGGTGACTGGTTGGGCGCAGCGGCGAAGGCAACGGGCTCGGAGGCGCAGTTTCTGGGGGCGTGGGCCGGCGAGCACCTCGTCGCTGGCGTCGCCGGTGTGGTATCCGGCAGCGGCTGGCGGCGGCGCTTTGCGACGCCCGAACTTCTGCCGCACACGGGTTTCCTCTTTCGCCCTGCGCCGACCGACAGGCCCGCGCACGTCGAGGCGGAACGCTCGGGCGCGACGTCCGCCCTCATCCAGCACCTGCAATCGAGATACGCCCGGATCCATCTGACCCACACCCCTGCCCTGCTGGACACCCGCCAATTCCTCTGGGCCGGATGGGATGTGCAACCACGCTACACGTATCACATCCCTCTGCCTGCGGATCGAGACTGCGTCTGGGGCGGCTTCGAACGCCGTACGCGCACGGCGGTACGCAAGGCCGAAAAGGCCGGTTACCAAGTGGAACCCACAGCGGATATCACCGAGTTACGGCGGCTCTACGGCCTGGTGTATGGCGGCGAAGCCGACGCCCCCGTGCACGGCGAGATTCTGCACTCGATGGCGCAGTCTGCCATCGAGGGTGATCTCGTCGAGGGCTGGCGCTGCGTGGCACCCGATGGCGAAACCGCATCCGTCGTCCTCTTCGCCAGGGGCGGAAACACCCTCGGTGCATGGGTCGCCGGCGCCGATCCACTGCATCGAGACTCAGGTGCGACATCGATGCTGTACTGGCATGTACTGCGAGACACCGCTTGCACACACTTTGACTTTGTTGGTGCCAACCTGGACTCGATCGCGTTCTTCAAGCGCGGGTTCGGTGGTGAGTTGATTCCGTATTTCGCCACCGAGGGTTTCGGCAGCGCCGCCCTGCGCTCCGTCGTCCACCTGCGTCGTGCCCTGCGCCGCAAGCCCTGAAGTTGTGAATCCTGAAGTCGTGCGTGAGGAGAAACAGAACGGCCTGATTATCCTGCGAGCCGGGTCACTCGGTCTGCTATGTCTGCAGTGGATCGCAGTCTGGGTTCCTCAACGCTTGTGGGGCATCCATCATCTGGCCTTCGTGCGTGCCCCTGAAGCACTGGCTCTGTCCGCCTTGTTCGGCTTTGCCTTGGCGTTGTCGCTGAAGGCAGAGTCCCGCGAATGGATCCAGCGACGACTCGAGTCCTGGCCAGCCGGCCCCTGGCTGACAACCGCCCTGGTGACGGTGATCATGGGTGTGACCTTCCTTCGTCTGCCCGTAGCGCATCGTCTGCTGGGCGACGGCGGCCTGATTGCAGATCAGGTTGCCGCGGGCGTGGCAGGGGAGCGCCTGGACTCCACATCGTTGCGGATTTTTTCGTGGCTCCTCGACTTGAGCAACAGCGACGACCCCGACGGTGTTGCCCGCTTCTTCCGCATCATGACGCTGATCTGCGGCTGCATCTACGTCACCTCGTCACTGGCAGCCGCCCGCCTGTGCGGCGAAGATGCGGCCGGACGGGTCCTTGCCTTCGCGATGATGATCGGCGTTGCACCCCTGCTGCTGTTCTTCGGTTACCCGGAGCACTATGCGCCGGCCACCGCCGGCCTCGCCGTGGTCACCGTGTGCATCCTGGCCTGGGGGGGCCATCGACTGCCGTGGCTGCTGGCAGGTGGCGCCACCGGGCTCCTTACAACCCTGGCTCATCAACTGGCTGGTTTTTGCCTTGTGCCGCTCGGCGTTGCCGTCGTGCTGCACGTCCGTCGGGTCTGGCATTGGCGCGCCAGGAACACAGCCGCCCTCGGCCTGGGCATCGGCGTGACGGGGTTGGTCTTCGCCGGGGTCCTGATGCGGGCGAAAGCCGGTCTGCTGATTCCATTCACGCAGGATGCTCCCTACGCCATGTGGGAGGCAGGCCATATCGCAGATACACTTAATGGACTACTGCTGATGGCACCCTTGCATCCTGTAGTGGTCATCGCTGCCCTCTCCTTTTCGCACCGGCGGCTTGTCGGCGATCCCGTATTGCTGTGCCTCGGTGTTTTCACTCTTGCCGCGGCTGTTGCGACAAGTCTCGTTGATCCGGCGCTGGGAGCGCTGGATTGGGACCTCATGTCGATGTTCAGCATTCCCCTGGCTGGGCTGACAGCGCTCTGTGCCGGTCGCTATCTGCCGCCTGCCGTCCGCGTACCCGGGTTGGTCGTGGTCGCTGCAGCGATTTTTCTGCACCTAGCCCCCTGGATCCTGGTGAACCACAGACCTGCCCAGGCGGCGCGCATGGTCGAGGCGATGGGCCAGCACGATCCGCATCACGACGCCGAACGTCGGATGAAGCTGGCCGTCAAGCTTGAGCACGGTGGTTTCGACGATGCAGCCCGGCGACAGTATGCGGCAGCGCTGCAGGCGGATGACACGAACCTTGCGGCGTTGCGCAACCTCGGGTTCCTGCTCTACACCCAGGGAGACGTCGACAAGGCCCTGCAACTGTTGCACCGCCTGCGGGAGTTGTCGCCGACGGCAGTTGATTCGCGTACGGCGCGTAGCCTGCTGTTATGGCACGCTGGTGAGGAGGGCGCCGCAGTCAGGCTCGCAG
>JAQCJA010000458.1 GCA_027593305.1 bacterium | reverse complement strand
ACGTCCCAATCTGCAGGGGCAACATATTGCAGGATTCCTTACGTTTGGTGTCTGATGAGTCACAACCAACCTGCCCCCGCTGCCGGTGAAGAATTCGGCCTGATCGTTGAGCAGGGCGGGGTGCGCCCCGACCTGATACGCCAGCTCGGCCTGATCCTCAACTACTTCTACGGATACAACATGATGCTCGCCCGCTCGCCCGAAGAGGCAGCGGGCATGGTTGCTGAGCGTGGCGATGCCGTCGCCTACGTCCTGATCCTGGGGGACAGACCCCTGGCGGCGGTAACCGTGAGCCGCCTGACGCGAAATGGCACCATACCCCTCGTGGCACTTTTGCCGCAGCATCTCGTCGACAGCCACGAGGCGCTGGCCCGCGAGGTGGCACAGCTGCACCTGATCGCCTTCGAGACGATTCCCGAACACAGCGGTGCCCTGTTGAAGGCTGCTCTGGCACCCATCTTCGAACACAACGGCATCGGTGGCCTGTGGGACCGGGCCGAGCATGTGTCCTTCCGCATCCTCGAACAGCGGGTCGCCAAGCGCGTCAGTCATCTGCATACTCTGCCGACCCTGCCCGAAGTCGTCATGCGCATCCTGGAAGTCGTCAACGACGACAGTTCCACCTCGGCGCAACTGGAAGAAGTGTTGCACTCCGATCCGGCGATCGTGCACAAGCTGATGCAGGTTGTCAGCACAGCGGCCTTCGCCGGATCCGGGCGCCAAGGAGAGTGGGGTCTGCGCGACGCCATCGTGCGCCTGGGCCGACGCAAACTGGGCAGCCTGGCGTTGCAGATCAAACTCATCAACGGCCTCGTCAAGCCCGAGGACAGTGGCTTCGACCTGCGCCGCTTCTGGGTACACTCCGTCGGCGTTGCCCATATCGCCGATCAGCTGTACAGCCAACGGCTCGTGCGTGTGGATGCCGACGCGGTGCTGGTACACGAGTACTGGGTGGCGGCACTGCTGCATGACATTGGCAAACTGATCCTCGGCTTCTTCTTCTGGGAACATTTCCAGCAACTTGCTGCCCTGACCAGCGGCGGCCGGATGAGTTTCCGCGAGGCGGAGCAGCATCTGGGTGACGTCGTCGGTCACGAGCAGCTCGGCCAGTTGTTGTTGATGCGGGCTGCCATGAACGAGAATCTGGTCCGCTGTGTCGGTACGCACCATCACCCCGGCAGTCTGCCCAGTGAGCTGCTGGCTCTGGTACATCTTGCCGACAACCTGTGCAAGGATCTGGGCATGGGAGCACTGGCCGACGAAACCGCCCAGTACGATGCCGCCGTACTGCGCGTTCTGGGTGTCTCCGCCGAGCGCGTGATCGAGATCCGTGACCGACTCGGTCCGCAGACCGTACAGCAGGTGATGGATATCGTCGAGCGTTGCACGGCCGGCTGAGCGTGTCGTGAACCGTGATTCCGCCTTTGAGGAAGTCGCCCCCGGTGTCTTCGTCTACCGGCACAGCTGGGCCGATGGCACGTGCGCTCTGGTTCTTGCTGACCCAGACCATGCCAACGGCCATTCGGGCCATCGCCGCCGCCGCTGCCTACGCCTACCCCGATCGCCGTGCCTGGCTGGCGCACCGCAGAAGGGCGGCCTGGGGACGTGGATGCTGCACGGCATTCACTCCATCGCGCAGTTGCGCTACGGCCTCGGTGAAGTGGCCGTTGTCTATGCGCGACAACATCGGGCGGCTTCCTTTCAGCGGGCCGACGTCGAGGCAACCGTGAGCGCCACGCTGACCCTGGTTCCCGGTGGTACCGTGCAGTTGCTGCAGACAGCGGAAACCAGGCTCCCCGAGCCCCTGGCCGGCTATGTGCTGCATGGGGATCAGGGCAGCCTGCAGGCCCATGCGGCAAGCTGCCGCGTATTTTCTGAGGGTCAGGACGCGGCGACTCTGCCGATCCCGCCGTTGCGCCATGGCGAATACGCTCTGGAACTGGCCGCCTTCGTTGACGCCGTCGCCGGGATCGAGGGGCCGACCGCCGGTATCGCTGCGCGGCGCAGCCTGGCAATCATGCAGGCCGGCTACGAGTCGATGGTCAGTGGTGCACCGGTGCATCTGGCACAGCGCTTCGGCCCCCTGTGACGTGTGCGCAGAGCAACTCCACCCCTTCACCGAATGTGTGGGATATGACCGAGCGCCTCCGTCACTTCGCCAGTGACAACGAAGCCGGTATCCACCCGGAGATCCTGGCCGCCATTGCTGCGGCCAACAGGGGCCATGCACCCTCCTACGGTGCCGACCCCTGGACGCAGAAACTGCTGGCCCGCTTTGCCGAACTCTTCGGTGCTGACACCCAGGCCTATCCGGTGTTCAACGGCACCGCCGCCAATGTGCTGAGTGTCGCCGGCGTCATCGAGCCACATCAGGCCGTCATCTGTGCGGCGACGTCGCACATCAACCACGACGAGTGTGGCGCCATCGAACGCTTCACCGGCTGCCGCGTACTTACCCTCCAGGTAGCAGATGGCAAGATCGAGCCGGACAGCCTGCAGCAGATCGGTGCAGGCCATGGTCCGCCGCACCAGTCGCAACCCCGCGTACTGTCGATTACCCAGGCCAGTGAACTGGGTACGGTGTACACCCCGGATGAAGTACGCCTGCTGGCGGACGCCGCCCACGATCGAGGCTGGCTCTTGCACATGGACGGGGCCAGGCTGGCCAATGCCGCCGCCGCCCTCGATCTGCCGCTGCGCGCCGTGACCCGGGATGCGGGTGTCGACCTGCTCAGTTTCGGTGGCACCAAGTGCGGCCTGCTTGCCGGTGAAGTCGTGCTCGTGTTCACCGAAGGCCTGGCACCACGTATGCCGTATGCGCGCAAACAGGGTCTGCAACTGGCGTCGAAAATGCGCTTTCTCAGCGCGCAGTTTCTGGCTCTGCTCGACAACGATTTGTGGCGGCACATGGCGCAGCATGCCAACGCCATGGCCCGGCGACTGCACGATGCCATACGCGGCCTGCCCGGCGTTGAGATCCGCTACCCAACACAAGCCAACGCCGTATTTGCGCGCCTGCCTGCAGCAGCCATCGAGCGTCTGCGGTCCCAGTGGCGCCTGGCGATCTGGGACGCGGCGGCCGGTGAGGTGCGCATGATGGCGGCATGGGATACCACTGCCGACGACGTCGATGATCTTGCCGCCTCGATTCACACCGCCCTGCTGGCGGACTGACGTGGCCGACGTCCACACTCTGAAGCTCGTGTCGTAGCCGGATGCCGCGGACGGCGCTGCTGACGGTGCTGCTGCTGCTCGTCGGGACCGCACTGCGTGTGGCGCCGCTGCTGGCAGGCGCACCCGTGCCGCATCCCGATGAGTTCAACGCCACCTTCTGGCCGCTGCTCGTGGCCCTCGGGGATCCGACACCCCAGGTCTTCTACTACCCGTACTTCCATACCTATGTTCTGGCCCTGTTGCAGATTCTGCGCGGCGTCATTCTGGCGCCCGGCGACGTCTCCGTGCATACGTGGCTCGGTACGCAGTACTTCTGGCATCCCGACAGCGCCCTGCAGCTGGCACGCTGGGTCAATGCGCTGTGTGGTTGTCTGACGCTGACACTGGTGGCGAGTCTGGCCCGCAGGATCTACGGCGACACCGCCGCCTGGGTGGCACTGGGGCTGGCTTCGGTTTCCCTACTGGCCGTACGGCAAAGCCCGGTGGCCGGGCTCGATGTGCCGATGACGATGTGGTACATCGCGGCCCTCCTGGCAGCGGTGCGATTGACCGAAACCCGTTGCACCCGGGCCTACTTGTGGGCCGCCTTTCTTGTGGGGTTGGCGGCGTCGACGAAATATCATGGGGCTCTGGCCGCGACGTCGATTCTCGCCGTGCACCTGCTGATGGGGCGATCCCTGAAGGACCGGAATCTGTGGTTCGCCGCCGGCGCCGCGATCAGCACCTTCCTCGCCGGTTCGCCCTACATCCTCGGCATGCCCGGCGCCTTCGTCGATGGTTTTGGGGCGCTCGTGACCCATGCGCGCACGGGATTGCTCGATCTGGGCCCCGGCTGGATTCACCACGTGCTTTTCAGTCTGCGCGTCAATCTCGGCTGGCCGGGGCTGGCAGCCCTGGCTGTGGGTCTGGTGCAGTCGCTGCGCAACAACGACGTGGGTCCCCGCGTGCTGACGGCGACCTTCCTCGGTTACTACCTGGTGGTTGGTGCCTCGCCCCTGGTCTTCGCCCGCTACGCCCTGCCCCTGGCGATGTTGCAGTGTATTCTGGCGGCGGGCGCGGTGCAGTGGCTGGTCCGCCGC
>JAQCJA010000457.1 GCA_027593305.1 bacterium | reverse complement strand
AGGCAGCGCCCCGTTGACACGCGCCAGCACCGCATCGAGGTTGGCGACACGTTCGGTTTCGCCAAGGAAATAGAACTCACCCACCATGACCGGCCAGACGATACCGTGCTGCGCGGTATCGCAGCAGAACTGGGCGGCGCGGCACAGGTCTTCGGTGTGAATCTCGAGATCGTTGTCGTACGGCGTCGGCAGCAGCCCGAAGAGGCCCCGCATCGTTTTCTTCTCCACCATCGTCCATCCTCCCTTCATGATCGGCCCACAGGAAGCCGCATGAGTACACAGCAGTGTCCTGGGCCCAAAGTACGCAAGTGCCTGCGGGTGTGCAGGACGGCCGTCCTTGGCAGCCTGCTGCTGCTTGCTGCTCCCGCCCGCGCTGAAGACGTGATTGCAGCGATTGAGGTCCGCGGCAACACACGCACGAAAAGTGCTGTAGTGCTGCGTGAACTGCTGTTTCACGCGGGAGAGCCGCTGCAGGCCGCCGCGGTTGAGGAGAGTCGTCGCAACCTGCGAAGTCTTCTCTATCTCGGGCGCGTGCAGATCCACACCGCCGCCGCTGCACCCGGGTCGGTGCGGGTCGTGGTTGAGGTTGACGATCTCTACGCCCGGGCCCTGTCACCCCTGTTGGCCGGTGATGACGAAGAGATCTCCTACGGCGCTGTCGCCGTGGACTACAACCTTTTTGGCCAGGGCCAGTATGCACGACTCACCGCCTTTGATGATGCCCGCTCGGGGCGACGGGTCACGGCGCAGTTCGGCGACCCGAGGATTCGGTCGACACAACTGCGGCTGGCGACCGAGGCGGGCTGGGCCGAAGAGGGCCACCAACTCGGTGTGTCGCTGTCGCAGCCATTCTACCAGTTGGCCACGACATGGGCCTACGGCGCGTCTGCCAGCAGCTATGAGTCCTGGTCCCGACGATACCGTAGCGGTACGTTGGCAGCGCTCTACGCAGACCGTCTCGATGCTGCCAGCCTCTGGCTTGCGCGCTCGTACGGCGACGACATCAAGATCCGACCGGGCCTGCAGCTAACAGCCAGCGACGACAGCTTCGTTCCCCTGAACTCGTATACCTACGCCCCAGCCAACCGTCGTCGGGTCGTGTCGGGTCTGTCACTCACCGTGTGGCAGCCACGATACGTCACCGAACGATTCATCCAGTACCTGGGGCCGGACGAAGATTTTCAAGTGGGGAGTTTCCTGACATTGCAGGCGGGCCTGTCGACGCGGGCCCTCGGTTCGGACCGCGATTATCCCTACGCAGCTTTGACGCTGTCGCCGCGATTCCGTCTGGCCAGCGGCTGGCTTCTGCTGTCTTCCATGGAGCTGCGCAGTCGTTGGCACGGTGGTCGGTACGAGAATCTGCGCACCAGCAGTTCGCTGCGTCTGCTGGGCAGGCGACCCCGTTGGCCAGGCTCACCAGCGATCGCCCTGCGTCTCACCTACGATACGATCGACCGGCCCCAGGACACGGGCAGTCAATACCTGCTTGGTGGTGACAGCGGCCTGCGTGGGTACCTGCCACGCCAGTTTGACGGCTCCCGGCGTCTGACGGCCGGAGTTGAACTGCGGCCCGTGTTTCAGCACCGCCGAAGCTGGGCGCTGGGCGGCGTGCTGTTCGCCGATGCCGGTGGGGCCTGGGATGGTGATCCATCCCTGCATGCCGCTCTTGGCGCCGGGCTCCGGCTCGGTCTGCCCCGTGTCTATGACACCCCTGTTGTCCGCCTGGACCTGGCTCGCGGCCTGGCAGGTGATGTGGCAGGTGGTTCGGCGGCCGGTATCTGGCAGCTCTCCTTTGGCCTGGGGCAGTACTTCTGACACTCGGGAACATCCGCATCAGCCAGACCGGGCGACCCGGTGAAGAAGAACGAGACCTTGCGGCTTTCGAGAGCACTGGCCATGAAGGTCAGCAGCGCCGGGCTGATCTCGTTACGGGAGACCTTGTCGCGCAGCAGTTCCGCTTCGTCCACCAGCAGCAACAGGCGCTTTTCGGGGAAAATCTGATTGATGTCCGCCAGCAACCGATCGAAGGTCAGGATCGGATTGCCGTCGTCGAAATCGTAGTAGTCGACGACGAGCCGCTCATCACCGACGCCTTCGATCACGGAACGCGCCATGCGGCCAAGCATCTGGGCGTCGCCATCGATGCCGGAAAGCGCTTGCATGTCGATGAACACCGGCAGGATCTCGTCACCCAGACGTCCATCGAGGATCTGGAACATGATCGACGTCTTGCCGCTGCGCCGGGCGCCGGCGAAGAGCAGAACGATACCGGATCGTTCCGCCTCCAGACGTCGGGCGACAAAGGCAAAGTCATCCTCGCGGCCAAAGAACGGCTCGCCGCCACGAATCGGATTGCCGATGACGTAGGGATTGAAGATCCGTTCAAAATCGCCGGTTGATGCCTCGTGCGGCGTGTCAGCGTCAGATTCAGACATAGTGTTCGAAAGGGTTCATTTGAGGGGATTGTAACGCAAGGATCATGCCCACGGCAACCTGATGGCTCGCCGTATTCCGCAACATACTTTGGTGGGGCCGGTTACAACATACGTCCGTCAGCGATTCCTGGCCGAAACTACGGGTGTCCAGTTTCCCGGACAGATCACTGAAGTCAGCATCCTGTTCTCCGGACCTGGCCAGCTTGCAGGTCGATCACACGGATGCTTCAGGGCGCAGGCCGTACTTGCGGATCAGCTCATACAGGCGGACAAGTCCCCTGGCGCTCGTCCGCCTCCAGGTGGTCCCACAGGTACGCAAGGTGCGCATCGGCCTCTTCGCGGAACCGGCGCTCGACGTGGTGGGCGTCATAGTCACCATTCTCCAGCAGACACTCGATGCCAGCGCTGCACGCGATCTGCAGAAACAGCGGCAGCGAACCACCGAGGGCACGGATGTTTTCGCTGTGTGTCTGCAATGGCATACCGACGGCCGCCGACGGTCGGCGGATCAGCTGCTCCCCTTCTTCCCACTCCAGGGGCCCCAGCGACACCTGCGAGAAGATGTTGAAGAAAGGCGATTCGGAAATCTCCTGACTGTGACACAGCGACCGCAGGAAGCCGAAGAACTCAGCACCGAAGGCATCACTGCCGATCACGGTCTCGAACTCATCAAAGAGCCCCACAAGTCGCAGACCAGCGACGGCAAGTTGCTGCACGCAGGCTTCCAGGTCGACAAGGTCCGCAACGTCAGGCAACTCGAGACGACCACCTGCGGCCTCTGTCAGCTGTCGATGGAAGATGCGGCTGAAACCTGCCAGGTCCAGATGCCGGTGACCCTGAAAATCGATATAGACAAAGAGCTACGAAGCGGGCTCGTCGAGATACCGGGAACGGACCTCGTCGCGCGACAGGTGCCAGAGAAAGGAGGACTTGCCGACACGGCGCTCGCCGACAACGGACACGGACTGCGGCGTGTCATCGTCGATGCGGGCTTTGGTAGTGGACCACGGCCAGAGCGTCAACCAGAGCGTGATTGCCCACTCAGCAGGTGCTTTCTAGGCCAGCTCCGCCGGCGGCACCCACCCGAGGGCAACAAAATCACGTCCGGTGAAGGCCCGCATCTCCTGCGCCCGGCGGACGGCATCCGCACACTCGGCTGCCAGATCCGCCGGCCGGTAGACGATGCCTTCGCGTACGGTGAGAAAGGGCTCGATACGGTGCTCGCCCACAAGGACCTCACCGGCGACGTCGCGGAACTCGAAGGTGCCACCGTCAGCCACAGCAAAGACGGCGACGTCGGCGACGGCGCCAATGGCCAGTGTACCCAGATCCGGGCGGCCGATCGCCGCCGCCGGTGCTGCCGTACACTGGCGTACGACCTCCACCAGCGAGACGCCGAGGTTAAGCAGCTTCGACGCCGTCTCAGCGAGGCTGTACACCGGACCATCGATGTTGTGTGCGTGCAGATCGGTGCTGATCACGTCCGCCGGGAAGTCGTGAGCCAGAGCCTGACGCGCGACGTCAAAGCGGAACGAGCCGCCACCGTGGCCGACGTCGAACAGCACACCACGGGACCGAGCCTGGCGCGCGGCGGGCTCGACCTCCCCGTCGGCACCGATGATTCCATCTCCGGTCCCCTGGAAACAATGGGTAACGATGTCTCCCGGCCGCAGTTCGCCAAGCACGTCGGCCAGCGGCACACCCACAGCGATATGCACCATGACCGGCGTGCTGGTGTAGCGCCCCGCCTGCATCGCCCGTCGCAGCGGCGCAATGCCATTGCCGCCGACCTGGTGACCACCCTGGCGCACCTTCACCCCCACACAGATG
>JAQCJA010000456.1 GCA_027593305.1 bacterium | reverse complement strand
GTTGGCGCGGATGTTCGCGTCGAGTTTCTTCGAGATCGGCAAATCGCTTCTTGAGGAAACTGCCATCCCCGTCGCCACGGAACTGCTGAAAAAGGCGGGAGAAAAGCTCGTCCTGCCCACGGACTGCCTGGTGACCCAGAAGTTCGCTGCAGGGGCAGTGACCCGTGTCGTGCCTGTAACCGCCATCCCTGCTGATTGGGAGGGCGTCGACATCGGTCCGGAAACCACCGAACACTTTGTTGGCCTGGTTCAGCATGCGGGTACCGTCGTCTGGAACGGTCCGCTCGGCGTATTTGAAATCGATGATTTCGCCGCTGGCACACTGAAAGTGGCGCGGGCCCTCGAGCAGGCTACCTGGGAGTCGGGCCTCGTCAGCATCATCGGTGGGGGAGACACAGCAGCGGCCGTGGCCAAGGCGGGTGCCAGCAAACGAATGACCCACATTTCCACAGGTGGTGGAGCCTCATTGGAGTGCCTGGGCGGTCGTGTCATGCCCGGGGTTGAGGCTCTGGACGAGGCTCCCGCAGCAGATTGACACGCATGAAACAAAGAGGATGGCGCGATGAGCGCGTTCATCCAGGGCGGTATTCGACTGCCGGGACCAGGGATCGCAGGGGCGATCATTAGGGGAGAATGTGATGCGACGGCCGCTTGTGGCTGGTAACTGGAAGATGAATCTTGCACCCGACGCTGGGGCAGCCCTGCTCTCGCAGCTGTTGCCGTTGGTTGCGGAGGC
The DNA here is from genome assembly GCA_027593305.1 of bacterium. Classification (GTDB taxonomy): domain Bacteria; phylum Latescibacterota; class UBA2968; order UBA8231; family UBA8231; genus UBA8231. The sequence continues at coordinate 3,533 of JAQCJA010000456.1, read as the reverse complement.
GACAGGGACCGTTGATGTGGTGGTGTGCCCGCCCTATACGAGCCTGTGTGCGGCAGCAAACGCCCTGCAGGGCAGCGCCGTGGGTCTTGGGGCGCAGAACTGTCACTGGCAGGACAGCGGCGCCTTTACCGGTGAGGTTGCGCCCGGCATGCTGTTGACCGTTGGTTGCCGGTGGGTTATACTTGGCCATTCTGAGCGTCGCCAACTTTTTGGCGAGACCGATGAGGGCGTCAATCGACGGACCAAGGCGGCTCTCGCGGCGGGGCTGCGACCGATCGTCTGCATCGGTGAGACCCTTGAAGAACGCGACGCAGATCGCGTCAAAGATGTTGTGCTCGGCCAGCTGGATCGAGGGTTGCAGGGGCTTTCTACCGAGCAACTCGCATCTGTTTCTGTGGCCTACGAGCCTGTATGGGCGATAGGCACGGGTCGCACTGCCACTCCGGAACAGGCCCAGGAAGTTCACGGCCTCATCCGCGGTCGCCTGCGGGAGTCTTTCGGCGATGCGGCGGCAGATGGGGTGCGCATTCAGTATGGTGGTAGTATGAAACCTGACAACGCAGCCGAGTTGATGCGTCAGATCGACATCGACGGTGGGCTGATCGGGGGAGCTTCCCTCAAGGCAGCGGATTTTGCTGCCATCGCAAATGCCGCGCGTGATGTCGTCGGCTGATATCCGGAATCAAGAGATATGACTGCACTGCTGACCGTTATACATGTCATCGTTTGTGTCCTGCTCATTCTTGCCGTGCTGATGCAGTCCGGCAAAGGCGGTGGGTTGGCAGCCGCTGTCGGCGGCGGAAGTTCGTCCTCCATGCTGGGTGGCCGAGCGGCGACAACGTTCCTGTCAAAGGTTACGACCTATCTGGCCAGCAGTTTCCTCGTCATCTGCCTGCTGCTGGCTGTGCTCTACGACGACGATGCCGCCGTGCCGAGGTCAGCAACCGAGAGAATCCTTGAGACCCAGGGCGCTCCTTTTGCGGCGCCCTTTGATGCGGCTCCCGAGAACGCCGCTGATGCGGACGAGTCGGCGTCGGCCATACCGCAGTAGCAGCTATCTGCAGGAGCTTCAGTGTAGTGCGGGAGTGGTGGAATTGGTAGACACGCTGTCTTGAGGGGGCAGTGCCTTCGGGCGTCGGGGTTCGAGTCCCCGTTCCCGCACCATCAGCATAAAGATCAGTAGATAAAGTCGCTTACGTCACCTGGTCTGCAGGTCAACGTAGGCGGCTTTTCTCGTTCTGTGGGATGGTCATCTATCAAGGTGGTGGTGGGCTTTCCTGACCGGTGCTATCGTCGGGGACCCGGTCGGCCGCAAGGAGGCGATGGCCTCGCGCACGGTTACATGGTCATTGCTCCAACGATGCCCTGTTCAGAAGCCCTTGGAGGATCGCCGCGCTCTCACTGGCTGGCGTCGAATCTCTCGTCACGAGGTAGTTGAGTGCCTCTGGCGCCCTCCCGCTTAGTCTGAGCGCCTCGACAACGGGCCTGAATCGCGACACCACCATGGAGGCAGGGCGGCCTCCAGCCAATTCGGACTGGCCGCCCGCGACGTAGTCGTCTAACCCGCGCAAGTCACGGAACGTCAACAGAAGCCCACCTCTCAGGTAACGGGCCTTCAAAAGTTGCGGATCTTGCGCAAGAGCAAGCGAGGCGTTTCCAAGAGCAGACTCGTATCCGCCTCTTCCAGTCTGATGTCGGGCAAGGGCAGTCAAAAGTGGGGCGGATAGTTCGGGGCGTCCGAGCCGTTGTAGGTCGGCAGCCAGCGACGTGTCCTTGTTTGCGTTCACAGCTACTGAAACAAGGAGCCGACTCACGAAGGAAAGAAAGGCGTTGTCCGGGTCCAGCAAGAGAAGAGAATCTGCGGCGACACGTGCTTGCTCTGGGTCGAGTTCAACCTGCGATGAAAGCAGCAGGCCATAGGCTTGATTCATAGGTAGAACGCCCCGGCCAGCCACCATCGAACACGACAGCAGCCGTACACTGTCTTCGAGTTGTCCCCGGATAGTCGCAGCACGTCCGGCGGTGAACTGCGACAAGGAAATCGCCTCTTGCTGTGCGAATCCGCTGCTGACGACGAGCGCGCCGGTCAACACCACTGCGGATGTGGATGAGCGGGTGGCGAGCCGAGCCAGTAGTGAAGCGACCAACAGGCAAAATCCCATTGTCGCGAGATACAGGTATCGCGACGGTCCGGGAACAGCAACAATCGTCGCCTCGGCTTGCATTGAGAAGGGCGCAAGGGCGGCCAGACAGCATAGGATGGCAATGGCCTCAGGGGAACGAATCCGATGAGTTGCATACGAGATACCCACGGCTGCAAGGGTGCCTCCAATTAGCGACTGCCACCAGGTCACGGTGTATGGCGCCATTGGCATTGCGAACCCATGCGTGAACAGCTGAGAAACAAACCATGTGTACATCCGTATTGTCACAAAACCTGTGCTGAGAATGCCCTCATCCAACACCCTCCACGCAGATCTCCCAGTCGTTGTGGGAATGTCATTCCCGGTTGCCGCTACCAACACAGCGGTCACCATGGCCCCAGCCAGAACAACCAGTGGACCCATGTGCATCACCCACCTTCGAACATCGTGCCAACGGACCCAAACGACGAGGCCACAAACCGGAATCAGAGCGACCGATGCCACATGGCTTGCCACTGACGCCAACATCAACAGGGTGAACAGAGCGAAGCGCCAGATCCTGTTCGTTCGCAGACCCGCAAGCAGATGGACAAGCCCCAATCCCGAGAACCCCGCAGCCAGGAGATACTCAAGAGCGGCGACATGATGGATAGCCTTGAAGGGCGCCACGCTGATGATGAAGAGAAAGCCGGATACGAAGGCGACGCGGCGAGGCCAGCCAAAAGCACGAGCGAGCAGCACGGTAATGAGGCCGTTCACTACGTGCAAAAAAACCGAAAGTGTATGATAGGCTGATAGATCGTTCCCGCTGACTCGGTAGAGAATCCAACGCACCAGGTGCCCCATGGGTCTGCCCGTGGGATGGTAGACCCCTGTCAGGATCACGCCCAGATTCCCCTCGACTTGTTCGTTGTCAAGCAGCGCCGCTCGGTCGTCAATGTCGAAGGGAAGCTCGAGGACCGGATGGTAAAGCCATACACTGGCCACGCCGAAGACGGCACAAACAGCTACCCAGAAAACCGCCGCCCTCATCGACGTTTGGTCGAGTGGTGGGAGACCGAAGAGCGGGTGAGTGGCATGCGACAAAGCGAAAGCCTCTTCGAATCGGCGCCATGGGATATGAAGCGTTCGTCCATCACGATGGGGCGCTCGTCATCTCGATCTTCATGCAACGGCGTCGCTTATCCCCCGGTACCGGACTACTTCAGGCTCCAGGTTCATCAATGCCCCCAGCGTCCGGCCGATTCCGCCAGCACCAGATGGTCCATCACCAGCGCCGCCAGCGCCTGTGCACCGTCGGCATTCAGGTGACCATCATCGCGAAAATAGAATTGCTCATCGGCATGCTCGCCATGCCAGTAGTCGCTGCTGTCGAGCACGCGCAGCCCG
>JAQCJA010000455.1 GCA_027593305.1 bacterium | reverse complement strand
GCAACTGCCAGCTTGAACTGCTGCTCAGTTTCCTGCACAACCCCAACTACCATCTGCGCCCGGTGCTGGCCTGTATCCAGCAGCACATCGAGCCGATGCGTGAAAAGTTGATGTGGGGCTACGACTACCCCTACATGGTCACAGGAGTCCTCAACCAGCACCCGCGTTCGGGTATGGCCTTCAACGCGTCGAAGGATCGTGGTGACATCGTCAAGTTCTACGACTCGATGACGGCTGAAGAGTAAGCCCGCCGAAACAACCCGTGACCCAGCGTGAGCGCATTCTTGCCGTGTACCGGGGCGACACACCTGATGTCGCCCCGTTCATGCTGGATCTGTCCCACTGGTACTACTGGAAGAACCGCCTGCCCTGGGATCTGAGTGCGGTATACGATCGTCCCGAGCATGCCCTGATCGACTATCACCGGCAGGCCGGCGTCGGCTTCTACATGCCCAATCTGGGCTCCTTCTACACAACGACATTCGCCGCCGATGTAGCGGCGACGACCACCCGGCGCCAGCGACAAGGGGGCGACGAGATCGTCTGGCGCATCGAGACACCCGACGGGGCCATCGAGCGCGCGCGCCGCTGGGATGAACAGACCTACGCCTGGGGTATCAGTCAGTGGGGGATCCACAGTGTGGAGGATCTCAACATCTTCGCCTGCGCCATGGCAGGCAGGACATATGCGCCGCTGTGGGACCGGTTCCACGCCTGGGATGACTACGTCGGTGGTATGGGCGTGGTCTACCTGTCGGCCGGCTACAGCACCATGGGCCACCTGCTCAACTACTGGATGGGGGTGGAACAGGTGGCGTATGCCACCGTCGATCTGCCCGAAGCTCTGGCACAGGCGGTGGCCGCGGTCAACGCCAACAACCTCGAACTGATCGATCTGCTCTGCCAGTCACCGGCGCAGATCATCATCATGGGCGACAACTTCTCCAGCGATATCCAGCCCCCCGCCTTCTTTGCCCGTTATTCGCGCCAGTACTACTCCGAGGCCGTTCGCCGGCTGCACGGCGCGGGCAAATACGTTGCCGTGCACATAGATGGTCGCCTGCGCGGCGCCATCGACATGATCCGCGACACCGGCGCCGACTGTGGTGATGCCATCACACCCAGACCGATAGGCGACCTGACACCCGCAGAGTGCCGCCAGGAAGCGGGGGCGGAGTTCATTCTTTCCGGTGGTGTCTCACCCGAGTTGTGGTTGCCGCATACACCCATTGCCGCCTTCGAGGAGAAGGTCACAGAGTGGCTCGCCGTACGACAGCAGAGCCCCCGCCTGATCGCCGCCGCCGGGGACCAGGTGCCGCCCGGCGCCGACGAGGCACGGATCCAGCGGATGCGGGAGCTGGTGGAGGAACACGGGCGCTACTGAGGTGAGCCTGGTTGATCTGGCGTAGTTGAGTCGTTCAGGCCGTCGCCCAGTAGTTGCGCAGATCGTAAAACTCCCGAAACATGACTTCAGCGATTCTGTCCGTGGTGCCGATGCCCTCGGAGTCACCGTAGTTGAAGACGATGAAGCCGCCTGCCGGCGTCGACCAGTGTTTGATCAGTTGCCGGGCTTCGGCACGCACGGCGTCGGCATCACCACCGGGCAGGGTCGCCTGAATGTCGACGGTCGTCAAAAAACAGACCTTGCCGGCAAAGGCAGCCCCGAGTGCCTCGATGCCGTAGGCCTGCGGTTGCTGCATGTTGAGCACATCGGCACCGGCGTCGATGAAGAAGGGCACGAAATCATTGACGCGCCCGCAACTGTGCAGGATCACGTGCCAGCCGTGGCCGTGGATGGCATCGAACAACTGTCGGTAACGATCGAGGAAGAACTCGCGGAACAGATCCTTCGAGATCAGCGTGTTCTGCTGCGTGCCCCAGTCGTCGGTGAGGAAGATGCCGTGGCAACGGTCGCCGAACCGCCGGGCCGCCTCATCGAGATGTTCGATCTTGTACTGCAGAATCATATCGATGAGCCGGTGCATCTTTTCCGGCTCGAGATAGAAATCCTCCAGCGTGCGCTCGAAGCCGTGCAGCATGTGCAGCCGCTCGAAGAGATTGAAGTGGCTCGTGAGGACCACGTAGCGATCATCGGCGTCGGCGATGCCGGCGTCGATGCGGGCGAAGTAGAAAGGGTTGCGCGGATTCGGCGGCTGGTAACCGGCGAGGGCACTCCATTGTTTCAGCGGGTGGTGGACGACCTGACCCATGTTCTTCAGTTCCGTCCTGGCCCACAGGCAGCCCCAGTCATCCGGCTCGGGATTGTCGAAGAACCAGCCTCGCTCCTGCCGATCCATCTCCCAGCAGTCACACACGTCGTTGGGAAATCCCTTGATCACCGACGCCAGTCTGTCACTCCACGATCCCCCGAGGAAAAAGGGGAGCCGCGGCGGGTTGCCGAACTCGATGGCCCGGCGCACGATCTCTCGACGTTGCACTTGCTGCCTCCTGTGGCCTGTGTGTCCCCTGCAACGTAGCCGAATTCGGGGCAATCGCGCACCTGCTCTTGCCAAGGCAAGCGCTCCACTGCCTATTGTGAAGGAGACCGAACTTGGATATCCACAGGAGATGATCGTCCATGCCCTTCGACAGCAAGATCCCGAAAAAACTCGAGTCGATCACCCGTCGCTACGCCAGTCTGTGCTTCGAGTCGCTGCAGTCTGTCCCCATGGATCTGGCCGAGACGAGCGAGCATCATCGGAATCTGCCGACGGGGTCGGGACTGGGCTGGCAGCGCGTGCACTCCGGACACAAATGGGGCAGTGCCTGGACCACCGGCTGGTTCCGTGGCCGTGTGCGTCTGCCCGCTGCCTGTCGGGAGCAAAAGGTCTACCTGCGCGCCGCCACCGGGGCTCCCGAAGGGCTGCTGATCGTTGATGGCGAGCACCGCGGCGTTTTTGATCCGAATCATCCCGTGGTCATGATGACGGCTGCCGGCAATCCGCGGCGCACCTACCAGATCGCCGTCGAGGCCCATGCCGGTCACCCCTGCATCGGCACCCAGCCGGATGAAGACAACAGCGCCGCAGATTTTCAGCGGACCTTCGCCGGTGTCGAGATCCTGCTGCAGCGCGAGGATGTCGTCGGTTTCGTTTTCGATCTGCAGAGCCTGCTGCAGCTGGCCGCCGCCCTCGACGAGAACAGTCTGCGCCGTGGTCGCATCCAGGCGGCCCTCGGGCAGGTCTGGCAGGTGGTGGATGCCATGCCGGCAGAAACCCCGGAAGACAGCTGGCGGCCGAAGCTGGCCAGCGCCCGGCGCCTCATGCAGCCCCTGCTGGCGGCGCGCAACGGTGACACGGCTCCCTTCATGGGGATCGTCGGCCACTCCCACATCGACACGGCCTGGCTGTGGACCCTCGCCGAGACCGAACGCAAGTGCGCGCGCACCTTCTCCTCGGTGCTCAACCTGATGGAGCAGTACCCCGAATTTCGCTTTCTGCAGAGTGCGCCGTATCACGCCGATATCATGCGGCGGGAGTATCCCGGTATCTTTCGACGCATCAAGGCAGCGGTAAAGTCGGGACGCTGGGAGCCCAATGGTGCCATGTGGATCGAACCGGACTGCAACATCCCGTCGGGTGAAGCATTTGTCCGCCAGTTGCTGCTCGGGCAGCAGTTCACACGGGAGCACTTCGGCTATACATCCGACGCCTTCTGGCAGCCGGATGTCTTCGGTTACTCAGCGGCGTTGCCGCAGATTCTGAAGAAGGCCGGCGTCGATTACTTCCTGACGACGAAGATCGCCTGGAATGACACGACACGGTTTCCCTACGACACGTTCCGCTGGCAGGGCATTGACGGCACGGAAATCCTGTCCCACTTCAACAAGATCCACTGCTTCCCGGATCCGAAGACTCTCATCGCTCAGTGGCTGGACGTGCAGCACAAGGAGACGGCCGATCGGCGGCTCTCGGCCATCGGCTATGGCGATGGTGGCGGTGGACCCCAGTTTGAGATGCTGGAATTTGCCCGTCGCGTGCAGGATCTCGAGGGCTGCCCACGCGCCGACTACGTGACGGTGACAGACTTCATGAGGGGCATTGAAGCCCAGGCGAGGGAGCTGCCCGAATGGGTGGGGGAGCTGTATCTGGAGCTGCACCGGGGTACGCTCACGTCGATCGCCGAGATCAAGCGTCTCAACCGTCGCGGCGAGGAAGCACTGCACGATGCCGAGTTCCTGTGGACCCTGGCGGCGTTGACCGGGCGACGGTATCCGGCAAGCCAGCTGCGCGATCTGTGGGCCAGTTTCCTCGTCAATCAGTTTCACGACA
>JAQCJA010000454.1 GCA_027593305.1 bacterium | reverse complement strand
CCTTTCTGGTCGCCGACCAGACCATTCTGACAGGTTGGAGCATCACGGCCCTGCGGGTGGCAGAGGAACCGGATGGCAGTCGGGCCGTCAACGCCCGACTGAATGCGGCGGCCATCAAACGGCTCGCTGAATTCTGCGCCGACGCCGGCAATCTGAAACTGCCCCTCGGACTGCGCATCAACGGCCGCTGGGCGGACTTCAGTCCGTTGCTGCGTGCCCCGGGAGATCGTCTCAGTCTTTACGGCTTCACCCCCGAAGAGGCGACCCGCCTCGAAAACTGGCTGCAGGTACGCTGACATGAAAATCCGCTCCGTCGAAGTTGTCTCGGTAGAACGTCCCCCCAGAAAAACCCCATCCACGACCGGGCGACGCAAGAGCTGGGCGCACAACGATGAAGTTGCCAACCCGGTGTCGAAGTTTCCGCGGTTCAAACGCAATCGGGCCCTGTACAGCGCTCGTCGCTGGCCCGTCTTCGGCGTCAAGGTGACTGCCGAAGATGGCACGTGGGGACTGGGAACGTCGCAGGGGCGGCCGGCTGCGGCGGTCGTCGAGGATGCCTTCGCCCACGTACTGGAGGGTGAGCCCTGCCTGGCCATCGAACGGCTGTGGGATCTCCTGTTTCGCGTATCCAAGCCCTTCGGTACCCCTGGTATCGCCTCGCTGGCGATGAGTGCCGTTGATCTGGCGCTGTGGGACCTGGCGGGCAAAGTGCAGGACAAGCCCGTGTACGAGTTGCTCGGTGGCCCCGCCCGCGACCGCATCTTCTGCTATGCCACAGGCAACGACGTCGACTGGTACAAAGAGCTTGGCTTCAAAGCCTTCAAATTGGCGTGTCCCTACGGCCCGGCCGACGGTCTCGAGGGCCTGCAGAAGAACGAGGCCCATATCGCCAAGGCCCGACAGCTCATCGGTGATGACGCCGAATTGATGCTCGACTGCTACATGGCTTTTGATGTGGAATACACGGTGCAACTGGCCGAGCGCTTGCGCCCGTATCGCCTGAAATGGATCGAGGAGTATCTGATACCGGAGGACGAGGACGGTCACGCGGAGGTTCGCAGACGGCTGCCCTGGATGACGCTGGCAGCTGGAGAGCACTTCTACACGCCCTTTCCCTACCAGCGCATGCTCGAACGTGGCTGCCTCGACATCCTGCAACCCGACATCCACTGGGTCGGCGGGCTGACGGCGTGTGTCAAAATCGCCCACATGGCCGAAGCCGCAGGCAAACAGGTCTGCCTGCACGGTGGCGGCCGCGATCCATACGGTCAGCATTTCACCTGGGCCATGCCGAACACGCCCTGGGGGGAGTTCTACATAGGCTCGGATCCGGGCGTGCCACTGACGGAAGACGTGGAGGTGTCGACCTCTTCCGGCAAGGCGGCGGGCTCGCAGGTCCCCGTCGATGGCTGGCTCGAGAGCCTGCCGCCGGGCCCGGGTTTCGGCCTCCATATCGAAGAACAGTGGCTCAAGCCCTTCACCTTCTGAGCGCGGGACCGTCTGGGTCTGGGCCTGAACCTGGGTCTGGGCCTGGGTCTGGGCCTGGGTCTGGGCCTGGGTCTGGGCCTGAGCTTGCGTCAGAATCTCGGGGCACGTTGGCCGAATGCCGGTACCGGCGCCGATGCTCGGTTGGCGTCGACGAACCAGCGCCAGCCGACATACGCCGTGACCGCCCAATCACTGTCCGGAATGACATCCAGCACAGGAACGACCTCGATATATGCATCCCATGGCGTGTTGCCGGCAGCATACGTCAGGCCGACGGTCGCCCGTACGCCGAGGCGGTTGGTGTCGAAGAGCTTGAGCTGCCCCCCCGCCCCATAGTAGGCGAGAAACAGGCCGTCACCACCCAAATTCCGAAAGAACGCCAGTTTCTGCGGTGCCTGCGAACTGTGAATGAGATAGTCGGCATGCAGTTGCATCGAATTGTCATGTTCGACCGACACGCCGAGCCCGGCGGCCACGGCGTACTGGTTGTTCGCCCAGCCTTTGGCTGACATGCCGATGGCGCTGCCGACAAAGGGTCCGACGCCGAGACCGGATTGTTGGGGCATGGCGGCAACAGGCAACAGCAACGAGAGTAGAATGGCAAAGCGCTTCATGAGACCTGCGTTGACGGAGGGGTAGGTTCGGACAGATATTCCCGGCCCGCACACGCTAGATACAATCGTCAACCCCGGCAAGGATGAAGGCAAAACGCGCATGACCGAAGCGGAAATCTACGAATTCGATCTCAATGGCTACATCGTCTATCGCAATCTGATCCCGGCGGCGGACCTTGGCCAGATCAACGGCATCCTCGATGCGAAGTTCACGGCTGACACCAAGGATCACTTCGGCTTCATGGAGTGGGATCCGATCTTTCTGGAGTTGATGGCCCACCCGCGTACGCTGCGCATCATGCGCACCATCATCGGTGACTGGTTGCGCCTCGACCACGCCTACGGCATCAAGCTGGAGGCGGATTCCGTCGTCCATGACAATCTCCATGGGGGCCTGCGCACCGATCAGGGCGAGCATCAGTATCAATGGGCCTACGGCAAGATGTGGAACGGCCTCATCGTCATCATGTACGCCCTGGAGGACGTCAACCCCGGCGACGGCGGTTTCATCTGTGTACCAGGGAGCCACAAAGCCTCGCTCAACTCGTACAAGCCGCCGGTGGACAGTCACCTCGTCGTCAATCCCAGCCTCAAGGCGGGGGACATGCTGATCTTCACCGAAGCCCTTGTGCACGGCACCCGGAAGTGGACATCGAAACAACGTCGACGGTCGCTGCTGTACAAATATTCTCCGGGATATTCGACCTGGGGTCCGCCGGAAAACCTGCAGCCGCTGCGGGATCTGGCCCGCACCGATCTGCAGCGGGATCTGCTGCGCCCCCCGTACGTCGGCCAACGTTCGCCCATCATCTTTCCCGAGGTGACCCAATGAGCGACAAGCTGGCCCGCGGCATCCTGCCAGCCCTGTGCACCGCCTTCACTGACGACGGTAAGGAGATCGACGCGAACCGTCAGCGGGCCTTGACACGGGCCCTGCTCGACGTCGGCTCCCAGGGCTTCTTCGTCTGTGGTGGCACGGGCGAGGGCAAGGGCATGTCCGTGCCGGAACGCATGAATGTCGCCGAGGTCGTCGCGGACGAGGTCGCCGGCCAGGTTCCCATCATTCTGCAGGTCGGCGCCTGCCCCACGGAAGATGCCGTCGAACTGGCGCAGCACGCGGCGCATATCGAGGGCATCGATGCCGTCGCTTCCGTAGCACCCATCGACAAACCCAACGATCTCGCGGCGGCTGTCGCCCACTACCGGGCCATCGGCCAGGCAACCGAACTGCCATTCTACGTCTACTGGCTGCAGGGCGAAGCCGACAAAGCCGCTACGGCAGACACCTTTCTGGACGCCATGGGATCGGTGCCCCACTTCGCCGGCGTCAAGTTCACCGACACCAATATGTATCTCTTCGGCCAGCTCATCGACCGCTCCGGCGGACGCATCAATGCCATCAGCGGTCCCGATGAGATGGCCCTGCCCGCCATGTGTATGGGTGCCGATGCCGCCATCGGCACCACGTATAACATCATGCCCAAGATCTACCTCGAGATGCGTCGCGCTTTCGACGCGGGTGAACTCGATCTGGCGCGCACCTGTCAACTGCACGCCAATCGAGTGATCCGCATCCTCATCGAGGTCGGCGTGCTCGCCGGCGTCAAGAGCATGCTCGGCTGGCGGGGCACTCCGGTGGGGCCACCCCGTGTTGTCCCCCCTCTGGATGACGCCGGTGAACGACGGCTGCGGGCCGAACTCGACGCCCTCGATTTTGACGTGAGTTGACGGACCTCTCTTGAGCACGACCTACGCGCTGTTCTGGTTCGACGTCGAGGATTACCTGACCCCCGAGAGTGACGATGCTCTCAAGTGCCTGCTGGAGATCTTCGAGGCTTGCCGAGTGCAGGCGACATGGAAGGTGGTCGCCGAAAAGGCACGTGTTCTGGAACAACGGGGCCGCAGCGACATCATCCGTCTGTTGCAGCGCCAGGACGTCGGCTACCATACCGACAACCATTCGCAACACCCCGTTCTGGCCGAGTACCTCGCCGACGCCGACTGGGATGACGGTGTCGAAGAGGTGATCCGCCGGGAGCGCGCCGGGTACGAAGACGTGACCCGGATTCTCGGTCCGTCCTCGACCTTCGGCCAGGCGGGCGGCTCCTGGGCGCCACAGCTATACCCCTTCCTGCGTGATGTCGGCGTGCCACTGTTCATGGACGAGGCC
>JAQCJA010000010.1 GCA_027593305.1 bacterium | reverse complement strand
GACGGCATTCGCCCGGGGGCGGTGGAACACGCCGCCATGGTCGTCGAGACGGGGGGCAAGGATTATGCCCAGCCTGAGCTGACACCACAGGCTTTTGCCGCCTTGCCGGACAACGTCAAACCCCTGTATCGCCACTGGTTGGCAGAAGGTTGATGATATGAGCCCGACGGGCCGAAGGATCTCCTGTTGTGCCTGGGCCCTCGACGGGTCCGAAGCCGGGGTGCTGACACAGCTGCATACCATGGGACTGCGTGCCGTCGACATCCGTCCCGGTGGCTTGCGCTCATCGGCGGCGCAGTCGCAGCGGGCCGCCCTCGCGCTGGACGTCTGCTGTGTCGCGGCGTCGCATGAGCTGCCCGAAGGGGCGGCACTCGACTCGACGGATGCCGCTGCGGTGGAGGCCGCGCGCAGACACATCGAGAACGCTCTGCGCCACGCCGCCGCATGCGGCGCAGACTGCGCCTACATCGTACCCCAGGCCCCGATCGATGCCGACTCCCTCGATCGGTATGCAGCGGTGCTGCCGGGCCTTGCCGATCACGGCGCACAGCTTGGTGTTCGCCTGTGCATCGAGCACTTCCCGGGCACTGCCCTGCCGACGGTGGCGGCAACCCTGAGTTTCCTGCAGCGCCTGCAGCACGCCAACCTCTACCTGTTGTTCGACATCGGCCACGCGCAGATGTCCCAGGAAGATCCACGGGAGGCACTCACGGCGGCCGGTGACCGTCTGGGCTACGTACATCTCGATGACAACGATGGCATCGGCGACCTGCATCTGGCCCTGGCAGACGGTCTGTTGACCCCGCAGTCCCTCACCGATCTGTTCACGGTACTCGATGATGTCGGTTACGCTGGCCCCGTGAGCCTGGAGATGAAAGGTGACCTGCCGGATCCGGCGGACGCCATCCAGCGCAGTTTCGCGATCACGCAGCAGTTGCTGAAAATCAACCAAGAAACCAGATGAGGCTGGAATATGAGTGACTGGCAGTTTGAGCAGGTCGCGGGCCCTTTTGACTTCACCGAAGGACCGGCCTGGGACGGCAGTGGCCTGATATTCTCCGACATCCCCAACAGCCGCCTGCTGCGTTACAATCCCGCCACGGATGCCACAGACGAATTCCGTACGGGTACGAATGAGGCCAACGGCCTGATGTTCGATCGCAGCGGTGTGCTGCATGCCTGCGAGGGTGGTGGCGACGGGCGCTGCATCGCGCGCTACGCAGCGGACGGCTCGCGTCGGGTTCTGGCCGGTCACTTTGGGGGCAAACGACTCAACAGCCCCAACGATCTGGCCTTCGATCACAAGGGGCGCATCTTTTTCACCGACCCGCGCTACGGCAGCCGCGTCGATGACATGGAGCTCGACCACCAGTCCGTCTACCGTCTGGACCCGGAAGGGGACCAGTGGACCATCACCCGTGTTACCTTTGACACGAAGAAGCCCAACGGCATTCTCATCACCCCCGACGGCGGCACGCTGTATGTCGCCGAGAGCGCCCACGGCGGGGATCCACGTGAACTGCGCGCCTACCCGCTCGACGCCGACGGCAATGTCAGAGGCCCCCACGAAACGCCGCACAATTTCTTCCCCCATCGCGGCATCGATGGCATGTGCCTCGACGTCGACGGCAACATCGTCGCCACCTCGGGTTGGGAGCAGAGCGGCCCCGGACCCATGATCCATGTCCTGACACCCAGAGGCCGTGTGCTGGCGACACATCCCATGCCGTACGCACCGACGAACTGCACGTGGGGGGACAGCGATCTGCGGACCCTCTACGTCACTGCAGGCGGTCGCCTGTTCCGCGCCCGTACCGAACGGACGGGTGCCCTGATCTTTCCGCCGCCAGGCTCATGAAAATCATTGCAGGGACTGATCAGCGGCCATCTCCTGCCGCCTGACGGACCAGAGCACCACCCGCCAGACGGACGGCCTGCAACTCGATGCCAAGATCCCTGGTGTAACGCGACACCAGCCGCTGCTCCTGCGGGTCAAGGAGCAGAATCGAACAGCCTGCTGCCGCCGCCCGCCCCGTGCGACCGGCGCGATGCAGATAGTCCTGACTCTGCGTCGGTGGATCCAGGTTGAAAACGTGCGTGACCCCTGGCAGGTCCAGTCCGCGGGCGGCCAGATCCGATGAGATCAGCACGCGGGCATCACCCCGGCGGAAAGCCTCCATCGCCTGCTTGCGTTCCATCCTGTCGGCTGCACCATGGATCCACACGGCCCGCAGATCGTGGAAGCCGAGTTTGTCGGCCAGCTCTTCGGCGCGGGTGTTGCGGTGCACGAAAACCAGAGCGCGTTCGGGCTGCGTGGCGTGGATCAGTCGCCGCAGCATTTCCGGCTTCTTGCGTTGCTCGACGATGACGAACAAGTGCTCGATCGTGGCGCTCACCTTATCGCCGCCGGTGTCCACCATGAGAAGGTCCGGCGCCAGCGTGCGGACGTTGCCGCTGGTCTGTGCCTGTTGCGTGGCGGAGACGAAAACCAGTTGGCGGCGGCTCGGGGCCGAGCGGATGACGGATTCGACGGTTTCTCGGATCTGATCCACCAGCAGGCGGTCCGCCTCATCTATGACCACGCACCGCACCTCGTGCATCTTGAGTTTGCGGCTGCTGATCAGTTCCAGCACGCGCTCCGGTGTGCCGGCGATCAGGTGCGGCTTGGCCTTGAGTTGCTCCAACTGCCGCTTGAACGACACGCCCCCGATCAGCGCCTGCGAACGAATGTCGCTGCCGGCAGCCGTCGTCAGGGCCCGCACCTGCTCATGGATCTGCAGCGCCAGTTCGAGGGTGGGCGCCAGAATGACGACCTGCAGATTCCTGCTCGAGGCATCCAGCCGTTCCAGCAACGGCAGCAGGTAGGCCAGCGTCTTGCCGGTGCCGGTCTCTGCACTGATGTAGGTGTCCTTGCCCTGCAGGACGACGGGAATCGCCTGTTGCTGTATCTCGGTGGGCTGCGAAATTGCCTGATCCGCCAGTGCCGCCACCCACGTCGGGTTCAGCCCCAGGCCATCGAACGGTCCCTTGTCATCCATTGTGCAACCCCCTGCGCCTCGACATTCGATTGACAGCGACATCCGCGTCCGTCGTGTCACCTTCATGGGTGAATATCGCCCAATTCTGCCGAAGGGATGGGTCTCATGCGATCTTCGGCTCTGCCATCCGTACATTCACGGACATGAAGAGCCTGCTGTGCTGTCGACTCATGGTCCTGCTGGCATGCATTTGCCCAGCACTGCCCGCCATTGCCGAAGAGTCCATTGCCGACGATTCTGCCGCGTGGCAGGGCGCCCATGTCATGGATCTGCAAGGACACCGCGATGATCCGGTACTGGCCGACCTGATCGGCAGGGGCGGGCGCCCGACAGTGGCGCTGCGAGGCGCCGCCAAATCGGCATCAACGACGCCGGTGGTCTTCGGGTTTCTGCCCTACTGGGTGGATCAGACGTACTACCATCAACTCGACTTTTCTCTGTTGACCCATATCGCAGCCTTCTCCGTGGAAGTCAGCCCTGAAGGGGCCATCAGCGACACCCGTGGCTGGCCCTGGACGGCACTCATCGACAGCGCCCATGCCAGGGGCGTGCGTGTGATTCTTACAGCCACCTTGTTTGGCGACAGCGACGTTCACGCGCTGATCACCAGCGAAACACGCCGACAGCGATTCTTCGTCGCCATTCGCCAGCAATTGCTGGCAGGCAACGCCGATGGTGTCATCATCGATTTCGAGGGCCCCGGGGCCAATGGCTGGCCCGGATCGATCAACGACTTCATGGCGCAACTGACGCGGTATCTGCATACGGAGATCCCCGGTTGCGAGGTCAGTTTCGCCGCGCCTCCCGTGGACTGGGCGGGGCGCTGGGACTTTCCGGGGCTCGCCGCCAGTTGCGACTATCTGTTCATCATGGGCTACGCCTTCACCGGCAGCTGGAGTGATCGCACTGGGCCCACGGCGCCATTGCATGGTGGCAGCCGGAACATCACGACCACGATCCATGGTGACTTCGGTGAGGTGACACGAACCCATCCGGAAAAACTGATTCTCGGCGTACCCTACTATGGTTGCCAGTGGACAACAGCCGGTCCCGAGGCCAATGCGCCAACAACGACATTCGTGCGCTACCCGCAGATCTGGGCCACGTTTCTGGGAGGGGTGACACACGGCAACCGCTGGGATGCGACGTCGAGCACACCGTGGTATCGCTACCAGGATGGCAATCGATGGGTGCAGGTCTGGTACGACGACATCACCAGTCTGGGCATGAAGTTCGACCTGGCCCTCGATGCGGGGCTGCGCGGCGTCGGCATGTGGGCTCTGGGCTACGAAAGCCGGCGGCCTGAGACCTGGGACCTGCTGGCGCAGAAGATCGGGCGGCACGAGCCGGCGACCGTGGTGGCGGACCTGCCGCGGTCCACTGTCCTGCAATTGCAACAGAACTACCCGAATCCCTTCAACGGCGTCACCCGCATCCAGGCCGAGATTCCCTCCAGGGGGAATCTCGAGATCACGATCTTTGATGCCCTGGGCCAGCGCGTGCGCACCTGGTCGCAGTTCCATAAAGCGGGGGGTATCGTGCTCCTTGCGTGGGACGGGATGGATGGCACCGGCCAGCCGGTGGCATCCGGTGTCTACACCTGTCGACTTCGCTTCGGTGTCGAATCGGCCGCTGTGCGTCAGTTGTCACGGCGCATGGTGCTGACCCGGTGACCTGAGGGGGACACCGGGGTTGGAAGGCGACGCGGCGACGGTTACTTTCGATCCATGCCCCGTGCCCTCCGCCTGCACAGCGATGAACCCCGCTGTCGCATCGAAATGCTCTCGGACGACGAGCTCCCCGACCTCGATGTACACGTCGATGTGGCGTGGTCCGATCTCAACTACAAGGACGCTCTCGCCGTCACCGGCAAGGGACCCATCGTGCGGCGCTACCCACTCGTGCCCGGTGTCGACCTGACGGGCACCGTGTGCGCTTCGGTGGACGCGCGCTACGATGCAGGGGATCTCGTGCTTGCCGGCGGCTGGGGCATGGGCGAGAAACACTGGGGCGGCTTTGCCGAGTCCATGCGCCTCGACCCGGACTGGCTGCTGCCACTGCCTCCGGCGCTGTCCTGCCGGGACGCGGCGCTGCTGGGTGCGGCGGGCTTCACCGCCATGCTCTGCGCCCTGCGCCTCGAGGGCGCGGGCGTGCAGCCGGATGCTGGCCCCATCGTTGTCACCGGTGCCACCGGTGGTGTCGGCAGTTGGGGCGTGCAGATCCTGGCGCAGCGCGGCTTCCAGGTGCATGCCGTCACCGGCAAGCCGGACAGCCACGACTGGTTGCGGGCCCTCGGCGCCAGCGAGGTTCATCCGCGCGCCAACTTCGAGAGTGACGCCCGCCCGCTCGAGCCGAGTCGCTGGGCGGGGGGGATCGACAACGTCGGTGGCCGCGTCCTGGCACGCCTGCTGGCGCAGACGGCGGCCGATGGCTGTATCACCGCCGTTGGTCTTGCCGGTGGGGCCGACCTGCCGACAACGGTAATGCCCTTCATCCTTCGCGGCGTGTCCCTGCTGGGTATCAACAGCGTTGATGTGCCCTACGGGCGACGCGTCGATGCCTGGAAGCAACTGGCCGCCCTGCCGCGGGCGCTGTTCGACCGCATGGAGGTGGAAGAGATCGGCCTGGCACAGATCGAGCCACGAGCCGAAACCATGCTCCGCGGTCAGATCCGCGGACGTGTGCTGATCGACCCCAGGCGCTAGAGGACCTCAGCTGTTGGCCGGGCTCTGCCCCCACATGCGTTGCTTGAGGTCGAGGTAGTAGAGATAATCATCCGGCGGCACGTCGGGTGGACAACGATGATCACAGAATGGGATGTAGCCGCCACGCGCCACCAGGCGGTCCACACTCTGCAGATACGCCTGGATCGCCTTGCGGCCCTTGGCCAGTTCGAGCTTGTCGATCCCGCCCATGATGCGCAGGTCCTGACCGTACTCGTCGAGCAGTTCGGCGGGGTGTACGCACGAGTTCACCTCGTACGGGAACAGGCAGTTGATGCCGGCGTCGAGGAATCCCGGGATGAATGGCCGCACGTCGCCATCACAGTCGGTATACCACAGATCGATACCGGCGGCATGCAGTTTGTTGCCGATGCGTTTGTACCGGGGCTGCACAACGTTGGTGTAGAGGTCCATGTTGATGATGGGACCATTCTTGAAGCAGATGTCCTCCCAGCCGGTGCCGAAGTCGACATCCACGTGCGGCAGGATCTGGTCCAGTGCATCCTCCACCAGCACGCAGCAGGTCTCCACCATATCCTCGATCATGTCCGGGTAGTCGTAGATCGCGTACGCCAGCCCCTCGAAGGTGAGCATATCGCGGATCTTGCCGATCATGGAGCCGCAGTTCACGCCCAGAGGGTAATCGCGGTCAGGCGGGTGTTGCCGCACGATGGCCGCCACATCCAGCCGGCGGACCGGATCATCGCGCCGGAAGCGTTCCTCCTTGACGCGCCGCCAGTCGTCCGGCGTCACGACCGATGCCTTGATGTAGTGCGGGATGGTGTCGTGCCCATCGAGGGGGACCTCGGCGAGCAGTCCATCGGCATTCATCAGAATGCGCGTCGTCGCCGTCTCTGCCACGGTCTCCTGCGCAAAGGTCGGATGCAGCCACACGTGCCCGCCGGTGCCGGCGATGTGATCGAAATTGAAGAAGACATCGGCTTCGGCGTTGTTGCGGATGCCGTTGTCACGGAAAATGTCCCAGAGAGTGAAGTTCTCGTTCCAGTAGCCGAATTCCATGTTGAAACAGCGGTCCGCCGACTGGTAGTGCATCTGCTGGTTGAATCGTTCCCGGTCGCTCATGGTGCCCTGCCACCTGGGCCTGCATGGTACGATGGCCATATCCCACTCCGTCCACCTGGTGATTGCCCACGGCCCCTGCCCTGATGGGGGGCCTCTGCGGTACTTATGCGCCGCTGGCGAGTCGTGCAGGAACGGCCAGCGAGCCGGTGATGGCCTGCAATTCGGCATCCCCTGTGTTGCTGCCGGCGGTGCGCAGTGCGTGGAACACGCGACCGGCGGCTGTCTCGGTATAGAACCAGTCCGCCAGTCGGTCGGCACCGACCACGTCCTGTCCGGGTTGTGCCGTCAGTGCTTCTGCGTACAGCGCCCTGATATCATCGGCCACCAGATTGACACGTCGCACCAGCGGGATCTCAGCCGTTGGCACCTGCGGGATCCGACCAGCAAGCAGTGTGCAGATGAAATCTGCCAGCGACTCGATGTGCAGCCCACTGGCGCCGACCGTGGTCGATCCTCGTCGACTCACGGCCAGGTCATACCAGGATCGCATCTGCTGCATTTCCTGCTGGAAAGCCGTCGTTAACGGGCCGATCTCCCCCGCCGCTTCTACCGGCGGCAGATTCAGCGGGCAGGCCCAGCCGTCCGCGCTGGTGATGACCGCCGGTGCTTCCACAGCATAGTCCTGCAGCACAACCGGTCCGTCCTCGACCTCCAGTAACTGCAACGCCGCCAGCACCACAGCCCGCTGAAACGCTGCATCATTCGGTACGCCCAGGGGGCGCCCCATCTCGAAGGGCACCCAGAGGGTTCGGGGTGGACGCATCCTCTCGCTGTGTTCCCGTATGAGACTGATCGAGGTCGTCGGAATGCCCGCATGTTCCAGGTAATGTGCCAGCCCGCCCACGGCGCGCGTGCAGTTGGGTCATATGGGGACGAGCAGGACGGCGTCGACGGCATCACCGTGCAGCAGCCGAGCCAGTTCACCGGTGACGGCCTGCATCTGCTCCGGGCCGGTGGCACCCATGAACGAATAGTGATAATCGGCAACGCCGCCGATCTTCCCCTCGGCTGCCAGCTCGCGCAGACGATCCAGTGGAAAGGCAACATTCCAGTCCTGCTGAAAACCGGTGCGATCGAAGTTCTGCGACAGATGGGTCATCACCAGATCACCGCGGGCCGTGTCCCCCGGTATGATCCGGTAGTCACCGGCACCGGATGCAAAGGGGCGATCCGTACGGCGATGCAATCCCGCCGTGGAGATGATCGCCACCTTGCGATCCCGCAACGATGGGCCCCGAACCCAGGGCTGGGTGGCAAACACCGGACAGGGCAGATCGGTCAGATGGGACCGCATGCCCTGCGGCAGATCCTGCAAACGAGCCATGCTGATCTTTCTCTGGTCCTGCACCGGGTGTGGGGCGGAACCTGCCGCCCATCTGTGGGATAACATACCGGAAAAAGCATCGGCGTGGACACCAGACCGACCGGCGTTGGTGCCGAGCCACATCGGCGTTGGCGCCGAACCACATGGGCGTTGGCGCCCGCTAGCGCGCCGCCTCCAGGCGGTCGAGGATCGCCGTCAGACGGATGACACGTCCAGGCCCGTTGAGCACAACGTAGACAGCACCGTCGGGCCCCACGGCGACGTCACGCACGCGGCCCAGGTTCTTCACAATCGTCTCGCGGTGGATGACACGATCGTCGACGACGGTCAGCAGATCGACGGACTCGTACTTCAACGCTCCCACCAGCAGGTGCCCCTGCCATTTCGGGAACTGCTCTCCCTCGTAGATATCGAGACCACAGACGGCGGACGAGGGCCGGTAGACCCACGCTGGCTGCTCCATACCAGGCTTGCGCTCAAACGCGGTGAGCTGACTGCCGTTGTAATTGCGCCCGTAGGAGATCTCCGGCCAGCCGTAATTGCCTCCGCCATGGATCGCGTTGACTTCGTCACCACCCATGGGCCCGTGTTCGGATTCCCACAGCCTGTCCGTCTCGGGGTGCACGGCCAGGCCCTGGGGATTGCGGTGACCGTAACTGAAAATGCTCGGCAACGCCCCCGCCTGATGGACGAAGGGATTGTCCTCGACGATGGTGCCATCGCGATGAATCCTGTGGACCTTGCCATTGGGCCGCGTCAGATCCTGCGCCAACGGCCCTCGGCCGCGATCACCGATGGAGAAGTACAGATCGCCACGGGCATCAAAGACGATGCGTGACCCGTAGTGATGTCGAGTTGTGATGTACGTCTCATGTGGTGCTTCGAACAGCACCTGTTCGTCCGTCCACACATTGGCGACGATACGTCCGCGCACGATGCGGGTCATCGATGCCGGGCGCTCATCACCGTCCCGCAGGCTCGACAGCACGTGGCTGTAGGACAGGTAGATCCAGCCGTTGTCACCGAAATCCGGATCGACAGCGACATCCATCAGTCCCCCCTGCCCTTCGTGCAGCACAGTGGGTGTACCGCGTACGGGCGCCTCCGCCAACACGCCGTCGCTCACCATGCGCAGTCGTCCGGGGCGTTCGGTGATCAGGGCTGTGTGGGCATCGATGAAGTCGACGGACCACGGGATCTCGAGTCCTGTGGCAAGAACTTCGACGGCAATGTCGTACTCCTGTGATTGCAGCGTCTGCGGCAGAGGCCGGGGTTGTGGATCATAGGCCTGTTCCTGCGACTGCAGAAATGCGACGATGGCGTCGATCTCGTCTCTTGCCAGGGCCAACCCGAAGGCGGGCATGCCGAGATGGGTAATGCCTTGCTGAATCGTCGATGCCATCCCCCACTCGCCACCACCGAACTGCCACACACCATCCACCAGACTCTGCGCGTTGCCTCCCTGCAGTTCGGCGCCGTGGCACTGGGCACAGTTGGCGCCATATAGAGCCGCCCCGTCGGGATCGGCGTGGGCAGCGGCTGTGGTGAGGACAAAGCTCATGCAGAGCAGGTTGTGACCGATTTTCCTCATGGAAAACTCCTCTGGAATCGTGTGACGATGGCTGGGCTGAAAAGGTGAATGTAGAGGGTTGATGAGATCGCCGGCTTGCGGCTATACTCAGAGCCACGCACCATGCTGACAATCGATACGATTCTCGAGCAGGCCCAGGGCCTGCTGGACTCCAGGGCCCTGCCCTATGTACTGGCCGGTGTACTCCTCATACTCTGGTGGGCGGGCAGCACCACCATGGGGCTGCTGCGACGTGGCCGACCCGAGAACGTAGAACGCCCCCGTCGCCGTTTGCCTCTGGACTAGCGCCTTCCATGGAAGAGGAACGGCTCCTGCTGGAGCGCTGCGCGTCGCTGAGCGACCTCGAGTTGGTACGCAACCTGACACTGAGCCGAGCGGACAACTCCGCCGCCTTCGCCGACGAGGCGCTGCGCGAGTTTGCGCGCCGCGGTACGTCCATGGAAGCCTGCATCAATCGAGTGCGCGTTCACGCAGGCGAAACACGCTCCGGCGAGACGGACATCGATACGGCACTGGCCCTGGTCACCGATGGAGTCCCACGCCGCGCCGTCGCCAGTTTCACCCATTGCCTGGGAGAGACGCTGGTCGTGCAGCGCGAGGGCTGGGGTTGGGTCCTGCATGCCTATGCCGAGGATCGCTACGAGCACTCCTACCTGATCGATAACACGGCATCTGCCCGCAGGGCGCTCGAGGACTTTCTTCGGCTGCAACCCTGGCGGGAGGGGGCCGGTGCCGGTCACCACCTCGACGACTGGCAGACCCTGGCAAGCAGCGAAGATGCCACACACGTGCTGACCCTGTCAGATCGTCTGACCCTTGCCGGCGTGCCGCACATCGTCCGCCCGACGCTGTTCACTGCGCCAGGTGACAACGCCGCCGCCCTGCTGGTGCCGCGCAGACACAAAGCAGCTGCGGCGGCTGTCATCAACGCCGGACAGGTGTCGGTTCAGCAATTGCGGCGGCAGGCGCAGGCTGCCGATGCGGCTGCCGATGCCGCCGCAGAGTTGGCCGCCTACGACGAACTGGTCAAAGTCGATGGGGACAATCATGCCGTGCACTACAACCGGGGGGTGCTGTTGCTGGAGGCCGAACGACACGAAGATGCGGCGGCGGCTTTCATGGAAGCCGCCATCTGCGGCATGAACAAGGTCAAACCGGACCTGTCCCTGGACCAGGGCTCCACGGGAGGCGGCCTGCTCGGACTGGCCGGCGTTGGCGCCCGCCTCGTTGGGCGTGCTGTCAGCCCCGCGACGGGCCCCGGTTACCCGGACTGGTTCGATGACGTGGAGTTGCGGCTCCAGGCCCTGCTCCACCGGCTGGGGCCGCGGGTGGACGTCCTGCACAGTCTGGCCAGCATGGATCGATTCAAGGGCGACAACGTCGCAGCGGCGGAGCGCTACCAGCAGATCCTGCTCCTGGTACCGGGAGACGAAGTGGCACGGTTCCAGCTCGAATACCTGGCGGCTGCCGGTGATTGACAGAGCCGGCTCCGCCCACGTTGCTTTGTCAGCTATGAATGACATCGATCCGAAGTTGTTACCGACAGAAACCGACATCGCACACTACCACGAGCACGGTTGGTACATCTCGCCCTGCCTGTTCGATGACGACACGCTGGACCGGGCGGTCGAGGCCAGTGAGGTCTACTACGCGGGTCTGAAGCAGCAACGCATCGAGTTACCCAATCAACGGACCTACAACCTGGCCTGGTGGCAGGGCACCGGCGCCGACAAGCTGCGCAAGAACGATTACACCACCACGATCGTCCCCGAGCTCCATGCCCTTCTGCGGGTGCCGGCCCTCGGCGCCACGGCAGCGCTGCTCGCCGGCGAAGACGTGCGCCTGTGGCATGACCAGCTGCTCTACAAGCCACCCTCCCCACCCGAGGCGCCACAGGCCGTGGGTTGGCACACCGACTTCGGCTACTGGCGGACCTGTTCGTCACCGGACATGCTCACCGCCTGGGTGCCCTTCACCGACGTCGATGAAGAGATCGGTACGATCACCTTCGTCGATGGCAGTCACCGCTGGCCGGAGAACAATCATCTCAACTTCTTCTCCAGTGATCTCGACGGTCTGGAAAAGAAGTTTGTCACGGGTGGTGCCCCGGTGGTCAAGGCGCCTGCCATCATGCGTCGGGGCCAGGTCAGTTTCCATCACTGCAAGACCATCCACGGCAGCCCGCCCAATACAACCGATGCTCCGCGCCGATCGCTGGCTCTGCACTTGCAGCCCGCCAGCAATACGTACGTCGAAAGACATCACGACAATGGCACGCTCTACGCGCATCCCAATGACGAGTTGACGCGGGCTGCCGATGGTCGGCCCCACTACGACGATCCAGTATACTGCCCCGTTGTCGGAGTCCTGCCATGAACACCATCCGCCAATCGCTCTGCTTCGGTGCTTTCGCCCGCACCAAGACCGCTCAGGAGGTGATCGCTGCCGCCGCCAGGATCGGCTATGAGTCGATCGAGATGCTGCCGCAGGAACACTGGCCCATGGTGCGCGATCATGGCATGGGCATTGCGATCATCGTTGGCCACGCCTCTTTGCCGGATGGTCTCAACAAGACCGCCAACCACCCGCGTATCGAATCTGAGTTGCGTGAGAATATCGATCTTGCCGCCGAAAACGGCATTCCGTCGCTGATCACGTTTTCCGGCAATCGCCACGGCGCCGGTGATGAAGTGGGACTGGCCAACTGCGCCGAGGGTCTGTCGCGCGTGCAGGGTTACGCCGAGCGGCGGGGCGTCACGCTGTGTATGGAACTGCTCAACAGCAAGGTCGATCATCCCGAGTACCAGTGTGATCACACGCCCTGGGGCGTACGGCTGTGCCGGATGGTTGACTCACCCCGGGTGAAGCTGCTGTACGACATCTACCACATGCAGATCATGGAGGGGGATCTGATCCGTACGATCGACGCGCACCACCAATGGATCGCCCACTACCACACCGCCGGCAATCCGGGGCGCCGGGATCTCGACGATGAACAGGAGATCAGCTACCCCGCCGTGATGCGTGCCATCGCCCGCTCAGGCTACACAGGTTTCGTCGGGCATGAATACACGCCCAGGGGTGATGCCGTGGACTCCATGCGTGCCACCTTCGACACGTGCAACGTGCAGGCCTGAGTCGTTGCCGACGGCCACCATGCAGGTAGTGCCTGCTGCTGCCCCCCTCGGCGCTGAAATCCGCGGCCTCGACCTGGCGCAATCTCTGTCGCCGGACCAGGTCGCCGGCGTGCGGCAGGCCTTGCTCGATCACTGTGTGCTCTGCTTCCGTGACCAGCACATCAGCGACGACGATCAGGTCCGCTTCACCCGCCATTTCGGTACACCCGTGGAGCACGTGCGCAAACAACGTGAACGCCGGGTGAAGGAGATCTTCATCATCTCCAACGTGAAGGAGAATGGCGAACCCATCGGCGCCCTCGGCAACGACTTGATCGACTTCCATTCCGATCTGTCCTACCTGCCAAAGCCCGGAACGATCTCACTGCTGTATGCCGTGGAGATTCCCGCCGAGGGTGGGCAGACCCAGTGGGTGGACTGTCGCGCTGCCTATGCCGCCCTGCCAGCCGCGCAGCAGATCAGGTTGCGCACGCTGCGCGCCGTGCACCGACACTACGTGGCGGCACAGAATCCACCGGAGCCGGCCCTGCACCCCGTCGTGCGGCGCCATCCGGAGACGGGACAGCTGTCGCTCTACGTGAGCCCCCATCTGACGAGCGACGTGTACGATATGCCACGTGACGAGGGGGACGCCCTGCTGCGCGAGTTGTACCGGCACATGGATCAGCCGCAGTTCATCTACACCCACCAATGGCAGGTTGGCGATCTGGTCATGGTGGGACAATCGTCCCACCATGCACCGGCGCCTACCGTTCCCCGATGCGCAGCGGCGCATCATGAACCGAACCCAGATTTTCGGAGAGGAAGTGGTCGAATGAGGCTGAAGGAGCAGATCGTACTCGTCACCGGTGGTGGTTCCGGTGCGGGCGCTGCCATCGTCGCCGCCTGTGTCGCCGAGGGTGCGCAGGTCGTGGCCATGGGACGTGACGCCGGCAAACTCGAGGCGGCCTGCACCGCGGCTGGCGCGGGCGCCCATGCCGAGGCGGGTGATGTTACCGACCGGGTCCGTGTGCACGAGATTGTCGCGGCGACGATCCAACGCTTCGGCCGCATCGATGTCCTCGTCAACAATGCCGGTATCAACATCGCTGATCGATCGCTGGAAAAACTGGCCCCGGAAGACTGGGATCTGGTCATGAATGTCAACGCCACGGGTGCCTTCAATACGGTGCACGAAGTCCTGCCGCACATGCGCCGCCAGAAGGGGGGCCTGATCATCGCTGTTTCTTCCATGGCGGGCACAGCCCCCAGTGTCCTGGGCGGCGTTGTCTATTCAGCCGCCAAACACGCCATGTCCGTGCTGACGAAGATGATCGATCTGGAAGAAGCGAAACACGGCATCCGCTCCTGTGTGATTTCCCCGGGAGAAATCAACACACCGATCCTTGATCAGCGCCCCGTGAAGGTGACCGACGAGCACAAGGCACGCATCCTGCAGCCGGAGGACATCGCCGCTGCGGTGCTCTTCGTGGCGACACTGCCGGCGCGGGTTGTCATCCCGGAGATGATCATCAAGCCCCTGGGTCAGGGCTCCGTGTCGTAGATGGCCGATCCTGCGGCGCCCGTCCGACAACTGCGCGGCAAGCCCCTCACCGATTTTCTCAAGCGTGTGCAACGGGCGGACGTGGATCTGGTCTTTGTCCTGCAGGACATGCAGGACCCCGTCAATGTGGGTTCCGCCTTCCGCATCGCCGACGCCTGTGGCGTACGGCGCATGATTCTCACCGGTATCACCACCTGTCCACCGCACGCGTTGATCAAAAAGGTCGGCCGCGGCCGTGAGCGACGTGTGCCGTGGGAGTACACCCAGGACGCCGCCGAAGCCGTGGAGAGTCTGCGCCGGGATGGGTACCGCGTAACAGCCGTGGAAATCACCGCCGCCGCCCTGCCGTACGATGCAGCCAGCTACGGTGAACGTGTGGCCCTCGTCGTCGGCCACGAGGACCATGGTGTCACCAATCGGACGCTGGCTGCCTGTGACCAGACGGTGTTTCTTCCCATGCACGGGAAAGGGGCCTCGTTGAATGTGCACGTGGGCCTGGGTATCGTTGCCTACCATGTGCTGAGTGCAGCGGGCAGGCTGCCCTAGTCGAACCACTTGCCACGGTTCCGCGCCCCGCCTTGTGTACTCTCTATCCCATGAGGAGTACAAGCATGACCACCCCGCCCACACCGACACACTACAGTTCCATCACCGATGACATCCTGGGTGATGTGCCGCGCGATCTCGCCTTTCGGCCTTGCGGCGTCGACGCGCCTGTCGCCCTGACGCGCAGCCAGATCGACCATTTCAACGAGCACGGCTACATCCTTCCCATCGGCATCTTTTCTGCCCACGAGATCGGGGCGATCCGCAGCTACTTCGACGAACTGCTGGCACGGGTCCTGGCCACTGGTAAGGACCAGTACTCCATCAGTACCGCGCACATGACGTACGGTCGCGTCTATGATCTGCTGACACAATCGCGGATCGTCGATTGTGTCAGCGACCTGCTGGGGGACCATGTCATCGGCTGGGGCTCGCATTTCTTCTGCAAGATGCCGCACGACGGCAGGACCGTCTCCTGGCATCAGGATGCCAGCTACTGGCCCATCACACCGTCAAAGACCGTTACGGTCTGGCTCGCCATCGATGACGCCGATCCGGACAACGCCTGCATGCGCTTCCTGCCCGGCTCACACACGCACGGCCATCTGCCCTACCGCGAAAGCGATGCCGCCGAAAACAACGTGCTGAACCAGACGGTGGCAGATGCCGAGGCTCGTTTCGGCGAACCCGTGGACGTGCAACTGAAGGCGGGACAGATGTCGATCCACTCCGACCTGCTGCTGCACGGCTCCAGCGCCAACAACTCTGCTCGGCGACGGTGTGGCCTGACGCTGCGCTACTGCACGAGTGATGTCCGCGCCTATCAGGGCTGGTCCGGCAAAGGGGTTGTCATCCGTGGTGCCGATCCGGACCATCACTGGGGCAATCCGCCACGCCCCGATACCGATTGAGGTTGTCATGAGCCTGGTCTCCTTCAACCCGTTTGCCATCCTCGTGGCCACCGTTGCCGCTTTCGCCCTGGGTGCGGTGTGGTACGGCGTCCTGTTCGCTGACGCCTGGCTTCGCCTCAACGGCGTCGCCCAACAGGCCGATGCAACCAGAGCCTACGGTGTCTCCTTCATCTGTTATGGCATCATGGCCTCGTCCCTGACGGTGCTGGCAGACTACATGGTCCTCGACACGGTGACCCAGGCCGTCAAGCTGGCCTTGCTGATCTTTGGCGGCTGCGTCGGCCCCGTCGGCCTCATCGCCAACTTCTACTCCGATCGGCCCATCGGTGCGTGGTTGCTGGATGGTGGCTACCAACTGCTCTATCTGCTCCTGATGAGCATCATCGTCGTCCTCTGGATGTGACGCACACGAAAGTGACGCACACGAAAGTGACGCACACGGACGCGTCCGACACCACTCGCCCGCCAGCCGAGTCGGCCCTCGAGCTGTTTCATCCTCTGCTTGCCCGGTGGTTCACGGAAAACATCGGTACACCGACCGACGTACAGCAGGCTGCATGGCCGCGCATCGCCGCCGGTGACAATGTTCTGGTGACGGCGCCCACAGGCTCCGGCAAAACCCTCACCGCCTTTCTCTGGGCGCTGGACCGCCTCATTTCGGGTGCGTGGCCGGAAGCCTCGACCAGTGTGCTTTACATCTCGCCGTTGAAGGCGCTGAACAATGACATCCGCCGCAACCTGCTCACGCCACTGGAGCAGCTGCGCCAGGTCTTCGAAGCGGCCGGTGCGCCGTTTCCGAACATCCGTGCCCTGACGCGCTCCGGTGACACACCACAGGAGGAACGGCGGCGCATGTAGCGGCGACCCCCGGAGATCCTCATCACGACACCGGAGTCGCTGAATCTGCTGGTCTCATCCGCCGGCGGCCGAGGTCTGCTGTCGGGGCTGCAGACGGTCATCCTCGATGAAATCCACGCCGTTGTCGGCAGCAAGCGCGGCGTCCACCTGATGACGGCCGTGGATCGGCTGGTACGTCTGTCCGGTGAGTTCCAGCGCATTGCCCTGTCGGCCACCGTGCGTCCCCTGGCACGGGTCGCCGAGTTTGTTGGTGGCTACCGCCTTGTGGGAGGCACAGCGAGCGCCGCCGAGTACGAACCACGGCCCGTGCAGATCCTGCGCTCGGCAACCATCAAGAAGTACGATGTCCGCGTGGTCTTCCCGGAAGGGGCGGCCAACGGCACAGAGGAGACCGGCAAGGACTCCATCTGGCCGGCGCTGGTCGCCGATTTCGAAACCATCATCGAGCGCAATCGCTCCACCCTGGTATTCGCCAATTCGCGACGACTGTGTGAGAAAATCACCCGCTTTCTCAACGAGGAACGTCAACGGCCCCTGGCCTACGCCCACCATGGCTCGCTGTCGCGCGAGATCCGCGAGGTCGTCGAGACCCGGTTGAAGGCGGGTGACCTGAAGGCCATCGTCGCGACGAACTCGCTGGAAATGGGTATCGACATTGGCGCCCTCGATGAAGTGATCCTGGTGCAGTCCCCGCCGGCCATCTCCTCTGCCATCCAGCGTGTAGGTCGTGCCGGGCACCAGGTGGGGCAGGTCAGCCGCGCCACCCTGTATCCGACACACTCCCACGACTTCCTCGAGGCCGCCGTCCTGGCAGCCCGCATCGACACACACGACATCGAGGAGATTCACCCCATCACCCTCGATGTGCTGGCACAGGTGCTGGTGGCAATGACCGGGACCGAGTCCTGGGACCTGGATGATCTGTTTGATGACATCCGCACCAGTTACCCCTACCACACCCTCAGCCGACGCCAGTTCGACCTCGTCATCGACATGCTTGCCGGTCGTTACGCTGGCAGTCGCATCCGCGACCTGCGTCCGCGCATCACGGTGGACCGCCTGGACAACACGGCGGTGGCGCGCAAGGGTGCCATGTATCAGTTGTACATGTCGGGGGGCACCATCGCCGATCGCGGCTACTTCCAGTTGCGCCTCGCCGACTCGAGTGCGGTGCTGGGTGAACTCGACGAAGAGTTCGTCTGGGAGTCCTCCGAGGGACAGTCGTTCACGCTGGGTACGCAGAACTGGACGATTCAGAAGATCACCCACAACGACGTGTTTGTGACACCGGCATCACCGAAGGCCGTGGCCCTGCCCTTCTGGAAGGGCGAGGGCGGCAACCGGGACTTCCATTTCTCCAATGCCATCGGCAGTTTCCTCGAGGACGCCGACGCCGGCCTCGAGACCGCTGCGTTTCGCCAACGTCTGCTGACCCAGCATCACATGGACGACGTCGCCGCAGAGCAGTTGCTCAACTTCCTGCGGCGCCAGCGTGAGGCCACAGGTGCTCGCCTGCCCCACCGCCATCACCTCCTTGTGGAGAAAGTTGCCTGCGGCCCGGCGGGGCACATGGGCAGCCAGGTCATTCTGCACACGTTCTGGGGGGGGCGCGTCAATCAGCCCTATGCCCTGGCTCTCGATGCTGCCTGGGAGGAGCGCTTCCACAGTCGCCTCGAAGTGTATCCGGCCAACGACTGCATCATCATCGTGCTGCCCGACGAGACCGACGCGGACGAGATCCTGTCGTTGGTACACTCCGGCCGGGTCGAAACACTGCTGCGCACGCGGCTCGAGGCGTCCGGCTTCTTCGGCGCACGCTTCCGTGAATGCGCCCAACGGGCCCTGTTGCTGACGCGGCGCAGCATGA
Organism: bacterium; assembly: GCA_027593305.1. GTDB lineage: Bacteria > Latescibacterota > UBA2968 > UBA8231 > UBA8231 > UBA8231. Next base: position 6,692 of record JAQCJA010000010.1, on the reverse strand, counting down.
CGGAACGTATGCCCCTGTGGCTCAGTCGCCTGCGCTCGCAGAAACTGCTCGACGCCGTCATGCGCTACGAGGATTTCCCGATTCTCGTCGAATCATGGCGCACCTGCCTGCAGGATGAGTTCGACATGCCGGCCCTCAATCTCGTGTTGGCCGAACTCGAAGCCGGCACCATCGAATGGTCTCAGGTGCGCACGTCGCGACCCAGCCCCTTTGCCGCTGCCGTCGCCTTCGGCCAGGTCAACAACTACATGTACATGGACGATGCCGCCGCGGGCCGACAGACGTCGAAACTGCGCCCGGACCTGCTGCGCGAGGTCCTCTTCGCGCCGTCCCTGCGGCCCACCGTGCCCCTCGAGATCGTGCGCAGGTTCGAGCTCAAACGGCAACGCCTGTATGAAGGTTATGCGCCGACCCAAGCGCGGGAACTCGTCGACTGGGTGGACGAACGGCGGCTGCTCTGCTGGTCCGAATGGCTGGCCCTGGCTGCCGCCGTGGAACGTGATGCGGCCGCCGCAAATGTTCCCGTGCCCGATTGCGGCGAGCGCCTCGTTCGCATCCATGCCCCCAGCCTTGGCGCGCCACTTGTTGCGGCCCGACAGGCCCTGCCGCGGCTGGCGGCGGCCTTTCCCTGGTGGGCCGAAGCGACGGTCACACCACTGCAGGGCGGCGAGCCTGTAACCGTGGAACCCCTGTCCGACGAGGACGACGGCAACCCGCTGTCCGGCATCGTCGCCGACTGGCTCGCCTACTATGGCCCGCTGGCCGCCACCGACCTGGCCGCCGCACTGGGCCTGAGCCCGGCGCAGTTGCTGCCCATCCTCGATGAACTGCTCGCCGACCAGGCCATCATCACGGGCCTGCTCGTTGCTGGCGTCAGCGCCGAGCAGTTGTGTGATGCGGGCAATTTCGAATCCCTGATGCGCATGACGCGGGCCGACGCGTCCCCCGACTTCCAGACATTGCCCGTGCAGCAACTGGCGCTGTTTCTCGGCGCCGCCCACGGCCTGCATGAGCCCGGTGACGGGTCCGAGGCCCTGCGTCGACGACTGGAACCGTTGCTCGGCTTCGCCGCCGCCGCGCCATTGTGGGAGACCGAAATCCTGCCGGCGCGGGTGCAGTCCTACACATCGAGTAGCCTCGATGGTGTCCTGCAGGAGAGCATGCTGCGCTGGGTGGGCTGCGGCGCCCAGCGTCTCACCTTCTGCTTTGAAGCCGACCTGGACCTGTTGGACGAAGCCGACGCGGAGCCTGCCGTCGACACGGGAACCATACGATCCCTGTTCCCCGATCCGCACGGTCGCTACGACTTTGCCGCCCTGCAGGCCGCCACCGGCCTCGATGCCGCTGCCCTGGTGCGCCGTCTGTGGGATGCCGTCTGGGCAGGCCGCATAACCAACGATTCCTTTGCCGCCGTGCGCCGTGGTGCGGAGCAGAAATTCCAGGCGCCGGAGGCACCGCCCGCGCCGACCCGCCGCACCTACAGTGGGCGGCCGCTGTTGTCACGACGACCCGCTGGCGGGCGCTGGCAGGGGGGCCTGATCTATCCTGGCAGTTGGCGCCTGCTGCCGGAACCCGTGCCGGCAGAAGACCCGCTGGACGAAGAGGAGCGCAACAAGGATCGCGTGCGACTGCTGCTGGACCGTTACGGCGTGCTCTTTCGAGAACTGACGCAGCGCGAATTGCCAGCCTTCCGCTGGCACCGCCTGTTCCGCTCCCTGCGCCTGATGGAACTGTCCGGAGAAATCCTGGCGGGGCGCTTCTTTGATGGCATCCAGGGGCCGCAGTTCGCCAGCCATCGAGCCTTCCGCCAGCTGACCCGCGGACTTCCGCAAGATGCCGTGTTCTGGGTCTGCGCCGTGGATCCGGCATCGGTGTGTGGTCTCGGTCTGACCGACCTGGGCTCAACGCTACCCCGCAGGGTCGCCAGTACGCATCTGGTCTACCATGGTGCCCGGATCGTGCTGCAGTCCGTGCGTCACGGCAGCCAGCTCACGTTCCACACCCCTGCGCACGACACCAACCTGGCACGTTATCTGGCCCCCCTGGATCACCTGCTGACGCGGTCCGTGAGCCCGATTCGGCAGATCGACGTCGAGACGATCCAGGGGGAGCCCGCCGCCGGCAGTCCGTACGCCGATGTTCTGCGTACGGTCTTCGATGTGCGTCGGGATCACCACAATCTGATTCTCCTGCGCCGCAGCTGAGTGTTGGCTGGGTCCTGACCCCAAGCCCGCGCCTCGATCATTGGAGTGATTCCGGGGGAAGCAGTATCTTGGCTCCCCATACCACCCACGAGGAGTTCTGTCGAAGAATGGAAACCACGCCAGTGCCGGCCGATCTGATCCTGATCGGTGATTCGATTCGCATGGGGTATGAGGCGACCGTTCGCCAGCACCTTGTCGACTGCAGCATCTGGAGTCCCGAAGCCAACGGCGGCGACTCGGCCAATGTTCTGCGCCATCTCGACGAGTGGGTCGTGAAACATGCACCGGCAGTTGTACATCTCAACTGTGGTCTGCACGATCTCAAGAAGCCCTTCACCAGCGATCAGGCCCAGGTCGAGCTCGATGACTACCGGCGCAACCTCGAGCAGATCTTTGCCAGGATCCTGGCAACGGGGGCCACGCTTGTGTGGGCGACGACGACACCGGTTGACGAAGTGTTGCACCATCAGAACAAGGACTTCGACCGCTTCGCCGCCGACGTGGACCGCTACAACGCGGTCAGCCTGGAGCTGGCGGCGGCAGGAAATATCGCGGTCAACGATCTCCATGCGGTGATCGGCAGGGCTGGAGCGGCGCATCTGCTGCGCGACGACGGTGTGCATTTCACCGAGGCGGGCAGCAGCCTTCTGGGCGTTGCCGTGGCCGATTTCGTGCGCCCTTTTCTGACCCATCCGTGACACAGACCCCCCTGCAGGATCTGCGCCAACGCGCCGGGCTGCTCATTTTACGCGGGTTTCGTGGTTTGTCGCTGACCGACGATGCTGCCGTCATCACCGACCTGCAACAGCGAAATCTCGGCAGCGTCATTCTCTTTGACGTCGACGGACCCGGCGGCGTTGCCGAGCGCAACGTCCAGTCGCCGCAACAGGTCCGTGCCCTGACCGACAGCCTGCGTGCAGCCACGGGCAGCCTGCCACCGCTGATCGCCATCGACCAGGAGGGCGGTCGGGTGGCCCGGCTCAAGGAGCGCTGGGGCTTCCCGGCGACACGATCGACAGGCGAACTCGGCGCCGGGGGCGATCCGGATGGTACCGAAGCCGCCTCGGGGGCACTTGTGGACGTGCTGGTTGCTGCCGGGATCAACCTGAACCTGGCACCCGTTGTTGACGTGGATGTGTGGGGCACCAATCCGATCATCGGCGGCAAGGGGCGCAGCTACTCCGCTGATCCTTACGAAGTCGCCGCCCACGCCGGGGCCTTCATCCGCGCCCACCGCGACCGTGGCGTGCTCACGAGCCTGAAGCATTTCCCTGGACACGGCAGCTCACGCCAGGACTCTCATGTGGGCTTCACGGACGTGACGCTGACCTGGTCCCGGGAGGAATTGATCCCCTTCCGGCGCCTGCTGGAGCAGGGCCTCGTCGATTCCGTGATGACCGCCCATGTGTTCAATGCTGCCTTCGACAAGACCTACCCGGCAACCCTTTCGACAGCAATGATCAATGGTCTGCTGCGTGACGAACTGGGCTTTGATGGGGTTGTTATTTCGGACGACATGGGCATGGGTGCCATCACCAGGCAGTTTGGCTTTGAAGAAGCCGTCGCCAGCAGCCTCAACGCCGGCGTCGACCTGCTGGCCCTGGCCAATCAGACCACGTACGAGGATGACATCACCGAACGCACCGTCGATCTCATCGTTGATCTGGTGACCTCCGGGCGCCTGCCGGAAAAACGCGTCCACGAGGCAGCCGAACGAGTCCTGCGGTTGCGCCAACGTTTACTGTGAAGGAAGGACCTGCAATGGGAAGACTTCAGGACCGTGTCACCGTCGTCACCGGCGGTGCCACAGGTATTGGTGGGGCGACGTGCAAGATGTTTGCCGAAGAAGGCGCCATCACGGTTGTCGTCGACTACAATCAGGCAGAGGGCGAGAAGGGGGTGGAGCGCATCCGGGCAGCCGGTGGTCAGGCCGAATTCCACCAGCTCGATGTGCGCTCGGCGGAAGATACCGCGCAGGTCTTCCAGCGAATCGGCAGCACACACGGGCATATCGATGTGCTGGTCTGTTCCGCCGGCGTCCTCATGGGCGCCTTCCAGGGCATCGAAGATCTGCAAGAGGACGCCTGGGATGCGACGATTGACACCAACCTGAAGGGCACCTTCCTGACGACGAAGTTCGCCGCGCCCTGGCTGCGCCGTGCGCAACACTCCGTCATGCTGCTGATTGCCTCGGGGGCCGGGGTTCGGGGGGGATCCTCCTCCTATGCCTATGCCGCCAGCAAGGCTGGCATGCACGGCATGCAGTACAACTTTGCCACCGACCTGAGCACGACGCGGGTTCATGTGATCTGCCCCGGCGGCATTGCGTCGCCACTGAAGTTGCTCAACGTCGCCCAGGGGGCCACAGCCCGCGGCGACGATGCGGACGCCGCCGTCAACCAGGCCCGCAAGGATCTTGGTGACCCCGTCGGCGTCGCCCGGATCCTCACCTTTCTCGCCTCCGACGACGGCGACTACGTGCGCGGCACCATCTTCACCCGCTGATGCACCGGGCGCCCGACTACGGCAGAATGGCTTTGGAGATCACGGCGCGAGTGGTCACCGGGAAAACACCGGGTTCACAGCACTGGCAGATCTGCACGTCAACGGCGGCACTCATCAACATATAGGCATCTTCGAAGGCCAACCCCAGTCGGCTCTGCAACAGGTCGACCATGGCGTTGGCCGCCATGCGCGCCGCAGCGGCGAGGGACTCCCCGTCGCCGGTGGTGATCCAGTGTTCGGGGGTCTCGATCAGGGGCCGCTGCCACCGGGCGCCCCTGTGCAGATCCACGCGCACCGTCACCTCCGCCTGAATCTCCAGGCCGATGAAGGTGATCTCGCCATCCCCCATCGCGCCGTGTACATCTCCCAGTCCCAGACCGGCGCCAGCAACAGCAACCGGCAGGTAGACCGTGGACCCGGCGCTGATGTGTCTGTTGTCCATGTTGCCACCGTGTGCCCCGGCGTAACTCGTCGAGATCCCATCACCGACAGGGGCCGTGCCGATGACACCCACCATCGGCCGGGCAGGGAAGCGGAGTTCACCGAAATGGACGATCCCATCAACAATGGGAACGATGCGCGTGGCAAACTCCAGGGCGCGGGAGGCCAGCAGCCCCTGCCCTTTCTTCACCGCAAGGAAACCCGAGGGGGCCAGATCGATCGCCTCGATGTGCACGGCCAGTCCATCCCCGGGCTCGGCGCCGCGCACCTGAATGGGTCCCGTCGCCGGATTGGAACCTTTCGGGTGGGGCTGCAACAGCAGATCTGCAGCAGAGTTGATCGTCCCGCTGCGGGCATCCCAGGTCTCCAGCACGACACGTTCGCCAGAGTCGATCACGAGAGCAGCGTCATGTCCACCGTCGAGGCTGTAGACGATCTGGTCGCGGGTGATACGGTGCATGGTGCGTCCTTTGCCGGAGTGGAACCGCAGGGGACCAAACTACAGCAGATCGGGACGCCGGAGGAGATGCAGGATGTAGAGAATCCCCCCGGCGAGGGCGTGCCGGGGGGATTCTGCTGGTGACTTCGCCTGCAGCAGTCGATCCACAGGAGCCGAATCCGTCGGCCTGTGACGGACTCAGCGTGCGGCGGCAACCTGGCGGAAGGGTGGTCCGATCAGGCTGGTACGAACGCTGTAGGAAGCAACGGTCGCCGCCAGCGACGGCGGTGGTCAGACTCGGTGCGGGGCCTGACCATGGGAACGATTCCCGCCGCCGTGCCAACGACGAACCGTTACGATCCTCTGACGAAGTTCGATCAGAGCATTGCAAATGCCGTGCCAGGTCGCACCGAAATGTAAAAGCAGGACCTATCTTGTGTTTTTACAAAATGTTAACAGAAGAACTCAAGATACGTTCTGCAAACGTCAACTGCCGCGTATTTGCGGCGTGTAAGTCTTTGTATTCGTATAACTGATTGATAATGATATAGTTGAAATAATCGAAGCAAAATTGCTCCAGTGCCGCATATTTGCTCCATATCTTCGCCTACCCTGTCAGGTTCGGAAGTCCTCGGAGCGCAGACCAATGCGTCGCATCAGCCGTTGCAGAGTAGATCGATGGATGCCCGATGCCTCTGCGGCCCGTGTCACATTGCCATCGCAGCGCCGCAGCAGACCTTCCATGTATTGACCCTCAAACTGCCGGCGCGCCGCTTCGAAATCGTCGACGGGTGCCGGAGAGCGCAGGCCGGGGACAGACAGAATCCGGGCAGGCAGGTCATCGGGTACGATCAAAGGACCCGGACACAGACTGTGGGCACTCTCCACGGCGTTCTGTAACTCCCGCACATTCCCGGGCCAATGGTACCGCTCCAGAACATCCAGAGTCGCCTTGACCAGGCCATCCACCTGTTTTGTCCCCGCCTCGTTCAAACGGGATACGAAGTGATTGGCCAGGAGCGTGATGTCTCCCTCACGTTGCCGCAGTGGCGGCAGGGACAAGGTGACGACATTCAGCCGGTAGAACAAATCCTGGCGAAAAC
>JAQCJA010000453.1 GCA_027593305.1 bacterium | reverse complement strand
ATGGCGGGCCAGTTCACGGTAACTGGAAGGAGTGCGGGGACAAGCCAGGGCCGCCAGCAACAGCAGGGGAACAACCAGCCACACGATGGCCCCCGGGTTGCCCCGGGAGCGCATGTGTCGGTCAGTGTTCAATCGTTGAAGTACAGGTAGTCGCCACCTTCTGCACTCAGGTGGCAGGAGATGCAGCCTGCGGGCATTCCCTTGGCAACACGCCCGGCCAGGTGCATGCCCTTGGGGTTCTTCATGACGGATCCATCAGGGGCGAACTTCACCCAGAACCAGTTGTCATTGTCGTCGTCGTAGCCGGGTTCCCGCTGCAGCATGATTGTCACCGCCTTCAGCCACTGGGATGGATCGTCGGTGGCTGCCTGAGCCGAGACGCCGGGGCCACCGAAATTCTCCTTGACGATGATGGCGTGCGCGACGCCGTTGACGGTGACGTACGATGAGAACATGCGCAGGAACTTGCCGTGTGGGCTGGCGCCCTCGTACACCGGTGTCGTCAGCTTCCACGCCTGATAGCCGTCCATCTGCTCCCAGACATCAGCGGCATAGGCCAGGCTTTCCGGGTCACCAAAAGGCGGCGCCTTTTCCGGCGCCGCCGCAGACGATGGTACCGAACCCGCCAGCACAACGGCGCCCAGAAGCAGCAGGGCCGTGCGTTTTTTCCACATATCAGACTCCAACCAGAGAGAGGCAACGGACTGCTGTCGGCACAGAAAATGCCGACGCTCATCGTGCTCCCAAGTTGGCTGGTGCGTGGCGTGCGTTCCGTGAACAAATGCCGAATCCCTGCACAATGCGGGCAGGACTCAGCAGAGCTTCTCGTAGATCATGACCGATGCACACAAGTCCTGTGCCGCCATCCCCGTCAGGTAGGCGGCGCTGCCGCCTCGTGCAACCCGTCCACAGGCGGCGTCACCCATGGTCAGCACCGTGCCGTCCGGCGCCCGCGCCAGGGCGATCCGCTCGAGGGTCTGCTGCGTCGCAGCGTCGCGGAACTCGCCGGACTTCTGTGCCTGCTGCAACAGATCCACAACGACGGGACGTGACTCAAGGACATCGGCCTGCAACTGACGGGTACGCGAATCGCCGGCGATCGCGACGATGGTGTCGACCGGCGCCAGTTGCGCCTGGCCGATGACCGGTGTTGGCGTGGGAATCGCAGTCAGTACCGCATCAGCACCTTCAATACAGGCCTCGATGGACGTCGTCATGTGCAACCGGGTAGCATGCAGTTGTGGCGACAGGGCGGCGAAAAAAGCATCACGATTGTCGGCGTTGCGGCTCGTGCAACGCATTTGTTCGAGGTCAAAGAGATGATCACAGGCCAGAGCCAGGCAGTGGGCGATGCGACCGGTACCCAGAATGCTGACGCGGCGCACGTCATGCCCGGAGAGGAAATCGACGGCCAGAGCGCCGGCAGCGCCGGTTCGCATGTCGGTGATGTAGCCGGCATCCAGACGCACCTGCGTGCTGCTGGTGAGGTCCTCCAGTTCGATCCACGCCTCGCGTGAGCCCAGGCGTCCCGAGCCGACGCTGGACACCTCCTCGATGATCTTGCGCACCCGGTACTGCCCGGTCCACGTCGCCGGCATATCGAGGCGGAAGTGACTGGTCCCGTCCTGTTCCTCGACGGATTCCTGCCGGGGCGGATTGATGATCTGGCCCGCGCCATACAGCTCAAAAGACTGGCGTGTGGCGGCAACAAAATCCGCAATGTCGAACCGCTGGCGGAAGTCTTCTTCGCGCAGGTACGTGGCAGCCATCTTCAGGCGCTCCGGATCGAGGGCAGGGCACGCTGTCATGCCCCTGAGACGGTTGCCAAGGTAGCCCGGAATGGCCGCCGTTGACCAGTGCAGCTATCTTGCGCTGCACATCATGCTGAGCGCCGACGCCAACCACGCCCTGACCCGGGCCCGATATCCCAGGGCCAATGCCTATGAGCCGGCCTGGGTCTTCACCAACGAAATGGGGCCGAATGCCCTGTGGCCGATGGCGTGGTTGTGTCAGGCGATGGATCTGCGACCCGGCATGCGGGTTCCCGATAGGGGTTGCGGGCAGGGGCGTGACGACAGCTGATGGGTCGCGTGCTGACCATTGGTGCCGCCCAGCAGGGCCCGGTATCACGAAAGGAATCGCGCGCTGACGTCGTGGTCCGTCTGCTGGCCCTCATGCGGCAGGGCCATGACATGGGCTGCGATCTGATCGTTTTCACCGAGGTTGCCCTGGTCCCGTTCTTCCCGCATTGGCACATGAGCGACGAGGGGGAGATCGACCGCTGGTTTGAGCGGGAAATGCCCGGCCCCGACACGCAGCCCTTGTTTGACGAGGCGCGGCGTCTCGGCCTGGGCTTTCACCTTGGTTTTGCCGAACTGGCTGCTGAAGAGGGTGAGATTCGACGCTACAACGCGGCCGTGCTGGTGGGCTCCGATGGCAGCATTATCGGCCACTACAGGAAGATTCACCTGCCCGGGTATGATCGCTACCAGCCCGGGCAGCCGTTCCAGAATCTGGAGAAGCGGTACTTCCGCGTCGGTGATCTCGGTTTCCGTACCTGGAACGCCTTTGGTGGTGTCGTCGGTATGATGATCTGCAATGATCGTCGCTGGCCCGAAAGCTATCGCGTGCTGGCGTTGCGGGGCGCTGAGCTGATTGTGATGGGTTACAACACGCCCGTACACAACCCGGCCAATCCCGGCGCTGACCATCTGGCTCCCTTCCACAACCATCTGAGCCTGCAGGCCGGGGCCTATCAGAATTCCTGCTGGGTTGTTGCCGTCGCCAAAGCCGGCAAGGAAGAAGGCGTCGAGCAGATTGGTGGAACATGTATCGTTGCCCCGTCGGGCCAGATTGTCGCCCAGGCAACAAGCCTGACGGACGAGTTGATCGTCGCTCGTTGCGACCTGGACCTGGCCCGGCTCTACCGCCAGAGTACTTTCGATTTTTCCCGGCATCGCCGCATCGAACATTATGGACTTATCACAGAACGCACCGGCGCCAAGCCGCCAGGGGAGAGTCGTGGAAGATGATTGAAACGGTACCTGAGATGGTCACACGCCTGGAGGAAGCACGAAAACTTGGCAAGGTGGCTGTCGATACGGAACTGGTCTGGGAGAGCACGTTCTATCCGGCACTCGGTGTGGTGCAGGTGGGGGTCTCGCGGGAGGGATGTTATCTGCTGGACGCCGTTGCTCTCAGTGGCCAGCTGGCGCCGCTGGGCGACCTGCTTGCGGACACGGCTACGGTGAAGATCCTGCACGACGCGGTTCAGGATATGACGATTCTGCGCAACGCGACACGCGCCTCGGGGACAACGGCGCCACCGGCCAACCTGTTTGATACACGCATCGCTGCCGGATTTGTCGGGCTGGCGAGCACGATCTCGCTGCGCGACCTGCTGGTTGAACTCGTCGACGTCGAGTTGGACAAGTCCGAGACACGCACCGACTGGCTGCAGCGGCCCCTGGCACAGAATCAGGTGGGGTACGCCGAGGATGACGTCCGCTACCTGGTGGATGCGCACGACGAACTGGTGCACCGAGCCGAGGCAGGCGGCGTGGGCGAGTGGATGCGCCAGGAGATGGCGACGCTGAACGACCCGGAGTTGTACGAAGAACGCGACCCGCGCGAGGAGTTTCGCCGGGTCAAGGGTTTCGGTAAGATGCGAGGCCTGGAACTGGCGGCTCTGCGTGAGCTGACTGCCTGGCGGGAACAGGCGGCGCGTGATCTGGATCGGCCCCGGGGGCGGGTGGCGTCCGACAAGCTGCTACTGTTCCTGGCGCAACGACAACCGACGGAACTGGAAGCCTTCGACGAGGTGCGATCCTTTCGTCGCCGGGACATCGACCGTCACGGTCAGGATATCATCGATGCCGTCAGACGTGCGCGCGACCTGGATGAATCGGAGTGGCCCAGCGGCCCTCCTCATCAGCGCCATGATCGTCAACTGGAGACCCGGTGCCGGGCGGCGATGGAGCGTATGCGCGAGGTCGCCGAGGCTCGAGGGATCGACCCGGCGCTTGTGGGTACGCGGTCCGATCTTCGGGGCCTGGTCCGCGAGGGGCCAGAGAAGGAGTCTCCGGCGAATCGGCTGACACGGGGTTGGCGTTGGGAGCTGGTGGGGAAGGCGTTGGCTGACGAGTTCTATCAGGGGTGAGGGCTCCCGCGTTCCATTGGGGGTGAGGCTCCCGCCTGGGTCGGCGGCAGCCGGGGTGCTGCGGCGCGTACGCCGGTTGGGGTTCGGTTGGGTCTGGGTGGTTGAGCGGGTTGTCTTTTTGGCTGGCGAGCCCTTCGGGCTCTGGGGATCCTTGGAAAGCGAAGTTCTGGCCGGCGTAAT
>JAQCJA010000452.1 GCA_027593305.1 bacterium | reverse complement strand
GCTTCAACGCTGGCGACAAACGCGTGAATAGATCAGGCTAGGCAGCCGAATCTTTCTGGCCGCAGACCCCGATCCGACCGTGCGTACGGGTGCGGCAATGGCTTTGGTATGGGATCCACTCGCGTCAGAAGCGACGCAGCAGATTGTCGAGGACCTTGCGGCGAAATTCGCCGGTGATTCGAATGTCCTTGTACGCCTCGCCCTGGTACAGAATAGGCAGCTGCCACCGACGGTCTTCGATGTACTGGCCAACGATCCGGATGAGATGATCCGCTGGAAACTTGCCGCCAATCTGGATACGCCGAGTCGGGTCCTGACCCGACTGACCAGAGACGCGAAGCGACCCGTGCGCATCGCGGCGCTGCAACACAGAAATGTCCCGATTGCTGTGCTGTCCAGCATGGCTGCCGACACGAGTGCTGCAGTCCGGCGGGCCGTGTGCAGCAATGTCAACACGCCGCTGGATGCATTAACCGAACTGGCGCGCAACATGGACCCGGTAGTACGCCGTCTGACGGCCATACACCCGAATATCACCTTGGAAACTCTGGTACAACTATCCCGAGATCCGGATCCACGGGCCGACCGCACTTTGTTGATGGCGTTGGCCTACGACGACAAACACGCCGATGTGCGACTCGCGGCCCAGGATCGTCTTCGGCCTCTGCTCCGTCGTGAGATTCGAGACGACATCCTGGAGCGCTGGGATCGAAAATAGCCCGGCCCGTGACTTCTCAGCGTGAGAAGCGGCCCGCTTTGCGCATGGCAAGGCGGGCCATTCCTGTTCTGCGGGGAAGTTGTCTCAGGAACTCCTGTACCTCTGCAAGGAACGCTCGAGGTTGCCGACGACATTGCGCAAACCGGACACCTTGGCTTGCAGCCGCTCTGTCTCGGTCTTCAGTTGTGTTTCTTTCTCTTCCACCTGTATCAGGACATGTCGCAGTTCCTGCGCATCTGCGTGTTCCCGCTGCATCCGGTCGGCAAGCCCGCGCAATCTGACAGAGGTCAGGTACTTCGTGATCGCCACGACGAAGAGGCCGACGACGACCCAGAAATATGCACTCATTGGGGGGTATCCTGCTGCTCTCGTGGTAACGGAGGGCCGAATCGTGGTTCGATTGTACAGCGGAGGAGAGGCCCTGCGCAAGGGTGAGCTTTTCCGCAACCTGCTTGCCCCTTATCATCTGTTTCGCCATCACACTGCATTGCCCCAGCAGTCCAGGATTTGATCTCTGCAGCGTCAGTTCGGTCGTGGCGCCCGATCGTGACCCTGTGTCGCTTGGAAAGATTCGCCCATGAGTGAAGCGCAGCAGATTTCGCCCACCAAACTCGCCCTGATACTCGGTGCCGGTCTGCTGGCCCTCGTGGTAGTGCTGAGCCTGTTGGCACCAGCGGAACTGCCCATCGAGATGGATCGCATGGAGACCCTCGTCGCCAGTGGGCGCGTGTTGTCGATCGAGGTGACAGATGGCAGCATCACGGGTCGATTGCGCGAACCTGTTGTTGTCGAGGTGGCAGGGCAGCAGTACCGGACCGAGGCGGTGATCATCGCCGGGAGCGTGGACGTGGAAAAGCGACGGGCCGTCGATCGTTGGAGCAAGACAGGTATCTCCGTCATAGCCGTGGAAGAACCACCGAAAAGACTGCTGCGCGAGGTCGCCTGGCTCAGCTTCGTCGTTTTTCTCCTGGCCCTGGGGGTCTACCATCTCGTCGTTCAGGCACGGATACATCGCCGCGATGGAAGTCCACGACAGCATCTCGACGAAGCCCTGGCCGATCGTGACGCCGGACGCATTTCAGCAGAAGAGTACGAGCGCCGGGCAACAGCAATCTCGATCGAGATGTAGGGGACCGGACGATCATGGGGGAGGCATGTTCACGGATCCATCGACTGCCCGAGAGCCTCGTGCGCAAGATCGCCGCAGGCGAGGTGATCGAGCGGCCCGCGTCCGTGCTCAAGGAACTCGTTGAAAACGCCCTCGACGCCGGTGCTCGCCGCATCCACATCGACGTAGCCGAGGGTGGGCGTCAGAAGATCCGCGTCGTCGATGACGGCTATGGCATGTCGCGCGCCGACGCAGAATTGAGCGTCGAGCGTCACGCCACGAGCAAGCTGAGCTCGCCAACAGACCTTTTCACTCTTGATACGCTCGGATTTCGCGGTGAGGCCCTGGCAAGCATCGGAGCGGTCTCCCGCCTGAGTATTGAGACGCGGGTCGCCGACGACGATGAAGGGACTCGCATCATTATCGAGGGTGGCGTACGCCGTGAATTCGGCGCTGTAGCCCATGAAGTCGGCACTGCAGTGGAGGTGCAGAGCCTGTTTTTCAACACGCCGGCGCGGCGCAAGTTCCTCCGCCATACAGATACCGAACTGCGCTACCTGACGCAAACCGTGGTGCAGCTCTCGGCTGCGTACCCGTCCGTAGCCTTTCGTCTCAGACATGGTGACCGGGACATACTGGATCTGTTGCCCGGGGAGCGCCGCCAACGCGCCGCTGAGTTACTCAACGCCGATCCGGAGGAGCTGCTCTGGGTTGAACTGTCCGGGGGCGATACGATGAGGGTTGAGGGTTTCATCACCCCACCAGGCCGATGCCGTCGCTCCCGGTCCAAGCAGTTCCTTATCGTCCGACAACGCCCCATACAATCGCGGCCGGTGGGGACTGCCATCTATGCTGGCTACGGTAGTCTGTTGCCGCCCGGTGCCCATCCGCAGTACGTCCTCTGGCTCGACCTCGATCCACGAAACCTGGATGTCAACGTACATCCCACCAAGAGGGAGGTTCGCTTCGCCCACGAGGCGCAGGTGCGTCAGTTGGTTCAGGACGCAGTCCGGACGGCTCTTCGCGTGCCTGAGGCAAGGGCCTTCGTAGACGGTGACAGCGCTCTCCCGATTGTTCGGGCGAGGGACATCTTCCGCGTTGCAGAGGGTCCCGACAGGGCATTCGGCGAACCCGAGACGGATCTTGAACAGATGAACCTTTCTCTGTTGCCATCAGCCAGTCCGAGCGGGGAAGTGCTGGATCGCAGCAGCGGCGGGGAGGCGATGCTGCTCCAGGCCCGGCAGAGTGGCATCTGGCAGAGCCACGACAAGTATCTCCTGCTGCCGATCCGCGACGGAATCCTCATCGTGGATCAACATGCTGCCCATGAGCGGGTCCGCTTCGAAGAGGTTCAGGACATGCTCGCCAGGGAGGGTGAGGCATCACAGCAATTGCTCATGCCCCTCACAGTGGATGTGAGTGCCGTCGAAATGCAGGCTTTTCAGGCCTCGGAAGACATGTTTCGCATCCTCGGTTTCGGGGTGCGCGAGTTCGGCCCAACGACACTTCTGGTTGACTCGATTCCGCCGGAACTGCGCAATTGGGGCGATGGCGACATCTTTTACCAGATCCTGAGCGATCTCATAGATGAGTTGGAGGCCCGCTCGGAGGCCCGCGATGCCATGGCTGCTTCCATGGCATGTCACACCTCCATCCGCGCCGGCGAACGGCTCGACAGACGAGAGATGACGAGCCTCATAGAACGACTGCTGAAAGCCCGCGAGCCCTTCGCGTGCCCGCACGGGCGACCCATTCTTGTGAAGATCCCGCTCGCAGAATTCGATCGACTGTTCCATCGAACGTAGAATCTGTTGTCGATGGCCCGTCGAAGTGATGAGTGCAGTACCGTTCCAGCAGATACTACAGATTACGTAAAGCGTGGACAAACACGGCACAGACGAACGACGAACATCCGACGAGAGATGGCAGTCGTTACCACATAATACCAACGATAATACCTGTTATAGTTAGTAAGTCATTAATTGAGTTAGATCTCGTATTCTATTGCAGCCCTGATTTTTATAGACCTGTTTACGGACGTCTTCTGGTCCTCTGTTACTATTGAGTACATCCCACGATTTTGTGCTTAGAAAACTCGAGCGGAATCCCCCTGGCCGTGGTATCTTCCGGTCATGACCGACTCTCTGGCTATCACACGCGGCCGACTTCCAGCAAGCCTGCAGCACGACCCACTGGCACAGTTCCTTTCCGGGCAATTGACGGAGCGCACGCGTAAAGCGTATTACGCCGATCTGTGTGAGTTCTTCAACGGCGATCGCATCACGCCGGACGACATTCGTCAGATCACCTTCGCAGACATCGTCGAATACCGCAATTCACTGGCGGCCCTCGGTCGCAAGCGAACCACTATCAATCGGAAGCTATCGAGCCTGAAGGCCTTCTTTCGAATGATGGTTGCCGCCGGTGTGATCGACAAGAATCCCGCTGATTCGACGCTGGTGAAGGGCTATCGGGTGGATGATGTTGTCAGTGGAAAATCGTTGACTCGAGCCGACTTGCAGC
>JAQCJA010000451.1 GCA_027593305.1 bacterium | reverse complement strand
TGAACATGGCCGCATGAACTGGCCCGGTGGCGGCTGTTTTGCGCCGGAGACATTGCTGGATGGTGATGGCCGCCGTGTCATGTGGGCGTGGGCCATCGAAGGCCGGCGCTGGATGCTCGATGCGAAGAAAGCCCTCGGCGTGATGACGCTGCCGCGGGTCCTGCGCCTTGGCGAAGATGGCGGTCTGCGCGTGTCGCCAGCGGTGGAACTGGAGAAACTTCGTGGCCCCTGCTGGTCCGGGCAGGTGGCGCTGACGGCAGCGCCGCAGGTGCTGCCCATCGATGGCGACAGTCTGGAACTGCGCGTTGTGCTGCCCGCCCCCACCGGGGGTGAGATCCATCTGGCCGTGCGGCGCACCCCGGACGACGAGCAATACACGGATGTCATCGTCGACTTCACCGCCGGAGAATTGCGCATCGACACGAGTCGATCGGGGGGAGGCGACGACGCCTGGCGACCCTTTCCGCTGATTCTTGGCGGAGAGGCGCTCGATCACCCCGTGCAGAGGGCGCCATTTGTGGTGCCCCACGGCGAGCCCGTGGAACTGCGGGTTTTCCTCGATCGGTCGATCCTGGAAATCTTCGCCAATGACCGTCTGTGCATGACGGGGCGGTGTTACCCGTCACGGGCCGACGCCACGGGTGTGGTGCTTTCGGCGCAGGATGTGGATGCCGTCGCCCGACTGGAGGCCTGGCCGCTGGGGCACTGAAGTTGTTGTGCATGCAGCACCGGTACGGCTGCCCACTGTCCATCGCTGCACATCTCATCATTGCCATCAACGCCGCCGCGCCCGACACTGTGGCACCCGAACTGTAACAGCAGGAGCGCTACATTCATGAGTAAAGAGAAGATCCTCGGCTTCGGCATCGCTGCGGGACTTGTCCTGGCCCTGGTGCTGTCGACGATGAACCTTCGGCAGCACACGTGCGAGGTCTGCATCACCTACAATGGCAGCACGAACTGCGCCATCGCCACAGGCACGACCCGCAAAGAGGCACAGGGCAGTGCGACGAACACGGCCTGTGCCTCGATCAGTGGTGGCGTAACACAGAGCATCCAGTGTGGCAATACGCAACCCGACAAAGTGACATGGCTGGACTGATGGCAGAATCCGTACACATCAGTCCGGCGCAACGGCAGCAGTTTCGCGACGAGGGGTACTTCATCCTCGAGCGCGTCATCAGTGACGACTTCCTCGACCTGCTGCGTGGCGAGTGTCAGGATTTCGTCGACCGCACCGACGCCGAGATGGAGGCGAAAGGGGCCGAACGCCAGGGCATCACGCAGAAGGGCAAGCGCTATTTCATATCCAACTGCTTCCGCCAGCAACCGAGTCTGCGGCGGTTCCTCTTCAGCGAAATGATGGCCGACATCTGCCGGGCGACGCTTGGCGATTCGGCCTACCTGTTCTGGGAGCAGTACGTCGTCAAGGGTGCCGGTGGTACCAGCTTCAGCTGGCACCAGGACTCGGGGTACGTTGGGGATCCCGTGCACAAGCCGTATCTGACCTGCTGGTGTGCCCTCGACGATATGAGCGAGGCGAATGGTACCGTGCACCTGCTGCCGTTCTCCCAGGTGGGGATCCGCACCTGGGTCAAGCACGAGCGCGACGCCGAATCGAATGATCTGGTCGGCTACTTTGGCAGCGATCCCGGCATTACCGTGGAATGCCCGGCAGGCAGCATCGCCGTGTTCTCCAGCTACAGCTTCCACGCCAGCGGCCCGAATACGACACAGGCGCTGCGGCGGGTCTATATAGCGCAGTACTCCTGCGAGCCGATCACGAAGGGTGACGAACTGTGGGGCAACGCCGAGCCGCTGCTGGTCGATGGCACCTATGTGACGACCAGCCTGAGGGCTCCCGCATGATGGCTGCAAAGCTCCGGGAACGGCTGCCGGCAGCCACGACAAAGGGGTCATGACATGCTGGACGCTACACCGCTGACGGCAGCGGCTCGAGATCACTTCGATCAGCAGGGTTATCTCATCGTGCGGCAGGCATTGGATGCCGGCACGGTTGCCCGCCTGCTGGAGGCCGGTGACCGGTTGCTGGCAGGTGATCTGCGGACCGGACGCCAGCAGGCCGTCGACGGTCGGTACGACGGCTTCCGCAATACCATCGCCCTGGATGATGCCTTCATCCCCCTCATCGACCATCCGCAGATCCTGCCGACGGTGGTGCAACTGCTGGGGGCGGACCTGCATGTCATGACATCCCACCTGATCCACAAACGCCCGGATCCACCGGCTACGCCGCCGACTCACAGGTTGCCGGGATGGCATCGGGACTACGCCATAACCATGGGTGACATGGGCCATCACGCCATCCCACGCCTGCTGGTGAAATGCGCCTACTATCTGACAGACCTGACGGAGTCGTCCCGCGGCGTGACGATGGTCGCTCCCGGATCTCACCTGCTGACGGAGCCGCCCGTCCGCGGCGAGAACGGCGACCCGGCAGGGGCCGTCGAGCCAAGTCTGCAGCCCGGCGATTGCCTGATCTTCGAGAATCGCACGTTCCATGCCGGCGGCCTGCATCTGGGGCCTGAGACACGCAAGGCGATCATGGTCGGCTACGGCTATCGCTGGGTGATGCCCATGGATTACCGCTCACAGGGGCCGGATTTTCTGCGGAAGCTCACGCCCCTGCAGCGCTTTCTCGTGGGAGAACGGTATGAGGAGGTAGCGGAGTTTCAGGTGAGCGGCGGACGCAATCCGCTGCAGGAATGGTGCGAGCAACACGGTTTTCCCGTGGCGCGCCATCCCCAGGTCCAGGCCGCCACCCACGCGCGGGGCACCATCTCCACGTGACCCATGCGTGGTCGCCGGCAGCGGCGTTGCGGGCGAACGTCGTGAGGCTCTCGAGGTCGCCGCTGCGAAAACTCATGAGTTGACAAAGGGCCCGATCCCGGCTATCTCAAGCCTTGAGGCTCGTCGGGGGAGCCGCCCTGTCCGCGGGAAGGGTCGAACCCACCCCGAGTAGGCTGTGCCCTGTGAGGCGCCCACACATACACCATCTACCAGCCTGATTGCGAGCGGACGCCAGGCACCACGGTCGAGGGTGCTCCATGTCCATGTCGCTGCCCGAACGGGCAAATCTCGAATTTCTCAAGAAGCAGTCCAAAGACCTGCAGCGTGCTTTTGCCGCCGGTGAAGCTGAGGCTGTGAGCCGCATCCACCAGTATCTGCCTCGTGCCCGCAGTCTTGCGCAGGATCAGCTTGTCGCCATGGAGCTGTCGTTGCAGGAGGCACAACACGCCCTGGCCTGTGCATACGGCTTCGCCAGGTGGGAGGCACTGACCGCCGCCGTCGAGGCACCCGGCTTTGGTGATCTGGCGAAGCTTACGGACCGGGAGATCCAGATCCTGTTGCGGGAGGTCGATCAGAAGGTTCTGGTGACGGCCCTGGTCGACGCGCCACCAAATATCGTCGAGCGATTCCTGCAGAACATGTCGGAGCGTGTGCGCGGGTTCATCCGGACTGAGATCGATTTCCTCGGCAGTGTGCCTGCCGCCGATGTCGCCGCCGCCCGTCAGCAGCTGACGACGTACTTCGTCGAGGAGGCAGCCGATATTGCTGCGATGAGCCGCGAACTCAGCACCGAGGATCTTGCTGCCGTTCTGCAGGAAAAGCCGATGCGCGCCATGACGCTGGCCCAACTGGTCGACTTCTTTCGTGATCTGGCCATCCTGGCGCGTCGCCGGGGTCTCCAGGCGCTGGTAGCCCTCATCGACCAGGTCCAGGATGATGCCGTGATGGCGATGGGTCTGGCGATGATCGTACAGCCGGACATGAGTCCGGGGCAGTTCATGGAACGTGCAGGGCAGCAACTGCAGGATGAACGCGTGGCACTGCGCCGGCGCCACTGCCTTGTCATCAAGGGCATGGCAGGGATTCAGGCGGGCAGGAAACCGGACGCCCTCATCGCCGAAGCACGAGAGTGGGCACAGATGCAGGCCCAGGCTCTGCCCATGGCATTGACGCCGCAAGCAACGTTGTTGTGAACCTATTGCCCACAGCTGCCTTCGGCACCACGGATCTGCAGGTGACCCGCCTGTGCCAGGGCACGGCCTTCCGTACGCTCACGCGGGATGCCTCCGACACCCGAGCCGAAAACGTGCTGCGCTACTGCCTGGAACGGGGTGTGCGCTTCTTCGATTCGTCCAATGCCTATGGCTGGGGCGGCTCCGAGCGTCTGCTCGGGGCTGCCCTGCGCGGCCGACGGGAGGACGTGGTGATCTGCACGAAGGTGTCGCCCTCTGACCCGCCCGCAACGGACGGTTCAGCGGGTGCCGCCAGGCCCTTCACCGCAGCCTATCTGAACGAACAACTCGACGGCAGCCGCAGCCGCCTCGACAC
>JAQCJA010000450.1 GCA_027593305.1 bacterium | reverse complement strand
GCATCGACGGCTCGCGCAGCAACTCTTTTGGCGGCGACGTCGCCCGCAACGCGCTCTATCGTAACGATGGCGCCTCGTTCACGGACGCCACCGATGCCTCCGGCCTTGGCGACGCCCGCTGGGGTATGGGCTGTGCCGTGGCCGACTACGACAATGACGGCGACGAGGACGTCTATATCACCAACTACGGCAGAAACTCATTCTACGAGAATCAGGGAACAGGTCTGTACGAAGATGTCACGCAACGCACCCGAACCGGAGATCCGCGGTTCAGCACGGGCTGCGCGTTTGTTGATTATGATCGCGACGGGGACGTTGATCTCTACGTGGCCAATTACGTCGATTTCGACCGCTTCATGGCGACGACACCGGAGCGACGGTACGAGTGGCGGGGCTTGACCGTGCACTTCGGCCCGCGCGGTATCGAGGGGGCGGCGGATGTGCTGTATCGCAACGAGGGTGATGGGACCTTCGTCGATGCAACAGAAGCAGCAGGCGTTGTCGATCACGACCTGCTCTTCGGCCTTGGCGTCGTCGCCGGCGACTATAACAACGACGGCCTCGCTGACATTTTCGTCGCCAACGACACAGGGCCCAACTATCTGTACCAGAACAGCGACGGCGGCGTCTTTACCGAGATGGCCTGGCTCAGAGGCGTCGCCTTCGGTAGCAGCGGCGAGGCCCAGGGCTGTATGGGTATCGCCTTCGCCGACTTCGACAACGACCTCTACGTCGATCTCTTTGTGACGAATTTCTGGGAAGAAACCAACACCCTGTATCACAATCTGGAGGGCGCATTCTTTGAGGACCGCACCTTCGATGCGAGACTGGGGCTCGAGAGTTTTTCGTTCCTGGCGTGGGGGACGGAGTTCTTTGACGCCGACAACGACGGAGACCGGGATCTCTTTGTCGCCAACGGCCATCTGTTTCCGCAGCTGAACCGGGCCAATCTGGGGGTGTCCTACGCGCAGCCCAATCAACTCTTCGAAAATAGTGGCGACGGTACGTTCGAAGAGATCTCGGGAACTTCAGGTTCCGGACTGCGGATCAAAAAGGTCAGTCGCGGCGCTGCCTTCGGCGACATCGATGACGACGGTGACATCGATATTGCCGTGCTCAATCTGAATGACACGCCGACACTGCTACGCAATGACAGCGGCAACGGCAACAACTGGTTGCGGGTCCGGACCGTTGGCACCAGCAGCAACAGCGACGGCATTGGCGCGAGAGTGACGGTGCGCGCCGGCGGCCGGAGCCAGCTGGGGGAGGTCCGCAGCGGCGGCAGCTACCTGTCACACAGCGACCGGCGCCTCCATTTCGGGCTGGGTACCGCCGGCGGCGTAGAGCAAGTCGAGGTCCGCTGGCCGAGTGGCACCGTCGATCGGTTCCGGGATATGCCGGTCAATACGGAGTTCGTTGCCGTCGAGGGCAGCAGCGCCAGCGACCACCAGTACTAGAGGAGGCTCGTGTCTACCTGATCCACAGCGCCGTCGAAGATCTTCACCTGCGAGTCGTAGCGCTCGCGCACCTCCTGCATGAACTCGTCGAAGATCTTCTGCTGCGTTTTGCGCCGGAGTATTGACTTGGCGCGCCACTTCGCCTCCTCGAAGGTTTCCTGTTTGCGGCTCCTGCTCAGCACACGGAATACCGAATAGCCCTCGTGGACCTGTACCGGTCCCATGAGTTTGCCGATCTCCGCATCCGCAGCATGTTCCACGAAACCGCCAAACTCTGCCGCCTCATGGCGGTGCAGATGAAACCGCCCGTCATTGTCGCGGATGTCGAGGGATCGGATGGAGTGCTTCCGGGCAAGATCACCGAGGTCGGCACCCTCCTCCTCGATCATCTGTCGCAGATGCTGCGCCTCAGACAAAGTCTCCGTGAGCACCTCCTGCACCTCGGTCTGCTCAGGGTGTAGGAAACGCTCCTTGTTGTCTTCGTAGTACTGTTTCACATCCGCGTCTGACAGCGGCGCGGTTTCCTGCAACACTGACGCTCGCAGACCCATGATCAGGAGTTGCCGGGCCTGTTCAGTCAACCAGTCGGCAATTGCAGGCTCCTCGGCAATGCCGGCACGTTTGGCGGCCTCAAGCAACATGGCTTTGGGCACCACATGTCGTTCGAGCAGTTTCTGCAATTGTCCGACGTCGCCAACCGTCGACAATGGGTCACCCTTGATGGTCTGGAACGCGTCTATGGCATCACTGCCGAGAATGACCCCGCCATCGAAACGGAAGATGACGGTCGCCAGAGGGTCCTCTGGGGCGGCAGACTCGCCCCGCTTCAGGGCGTCGTAGAAGATCGCAAGTCCGTCGGTGTCAGGCTGCAGACCGTAATTCTGCTTGAGTTCGTCGACCAGTTCAGCGCGCGCCGCCTGGTAGCGGCTGCCATGCAACTCTTCGGCAACTTTCCGGCGCTGCTCGGCTTTGAGTTCAAAGGTTGTTTCACTGAGCACCTTGAACACGGAGTATCCCTGGCCGATGCGTATCGGCTCAGAGACCGAACCTACGGGCAATTGCGCGAGCTTCTCTGAGAGGATGGGAATCAGGTCGTAGCGGCTCACGTAACGGCCGATGTCGCCGCCCTGTGGCGCGGTCTGGCGGTTGGCGGACCACTTCCTTGCGACCTGGGCGAAGTCGGCGCCGTTGTGGATCTCACGCAGAACCTTCTGGGCTGTGGCGAGATCCGGAATCATGATGTCTGCCACCCGCACGGCCCTGTCCAGATGATGGGCCGCAATGTTGGCTGTGACGGCGCTGTCGCTCACGACAACCTCAATGGTGCGCTCCTCGAACATGCTGATGAGCTTGTCATGTCGGGCCTTCGTCATACGGCTCAAGAATGCCGGACTCGCGTCGAAGCGCCGTGTTCGCGCCTCCATCAGCAGCAACTCCATGTCGATCAGAGTCTGCAGATGAATCCTGGCTTCACCCTCACCCTCGTGGCGTGCGTCCTCCGGCAGCCCTTGAATGAAGGCAACCAACTCCGGCGTTGAGATCGTTCGTGCGCCAACCACTGCGACGACCGATGACTCCGGCTCTGTGCAGCCCGAGAGCCACGCCGAGCCCACCCACAGACAACAAAATACCGGCGCCGCCAGCGAACCCTTACGACCCCACGCCATCAGACCCTTCATCTTGTGCGAAACCCTTCCATTGTTCTCCTGTTTCTCACTCGAGACCAGCATAGACCGTGGCGAAGGCGACCCGGCCCGTTTCCGCCTCACCCTCGATTTCGCGTCGGGTCAGACGTACGCCCATGGTCAGGTGCAGACGATAGCCTAGGTAGTCTGTCACGTTGGTAAACTGCACGGCGCCGACAGTCTCGGCAAAGTCGTCCTCGAGTCCGACCTTGACAGCCTTGGTGGACGGGCGCATCTGGTTGAAGATTGCGTACTCCAGACCCGCCTGCATGGTCGATTTTTTCAGCAGCGGCCACTGCGCCAGCAGCGATAGCAGCGTCAGATCCTCGCGACGTTCGGGGTCGGCCTTCAAAACAGGGGACTCGAGCCGCAGCTCGTTCTTCACCCGCGGAGACAGCTCCAGAGGCCCGATGTCGTATTTGTAGTCCATCTTGTTGATCAGACCGAAAAAGGTGAAATCGCGCCGCAGACCGGGCTGCCGCTGCTGCTGATGCCAGCGGTCATACTTGACCTTCGTGGTGACAGTGAGATTCGTGACCTGAGTGTAATCGAGGCTGAGGTATGAGGAATTGATCCACGTGTCTTTGGC
The DNA here is from genome assembly GCA_027593305.1 of bacterium. Lineage (GTDB taxonomy): Bacteria > Latescibacterota > UBA2968 > UBA8231 > UBA8231 > UBA8231. The sequence continues at coordinate 629 of JAQCJA010000450.1, read as the reverse complement.
AGCCACTGGATCAATGGTGGGTATGTTGCGCCGGTCAAACTCGGACCATTGACGCAGATCGTTACGGATGTTGTCCTTGGCAAGTCGAAACCCCTGGAAGAATCTCAGCCGACCAAGCCCGGCGAAATCTCTCTGCAGCGTCAGAAGCGCGTAGTTGGTGGTGTTGTCGCCGTCGCCGGCAATGAGGCTCTCGTCGGTCCGACCCACGGTCAACCTCAGGTTCGGCAGGATGTTCAGACCGGCATAGAGATTGTAGCCGCGCAAGTCCCGACCGTACGGGAAATCCGGCTCGTCGTCATTCTCAAAGCGATCCACCCAGATGTTGTTGTTCATGTCGACGCCGAAGAGGAACTCGGGCCTATCCGTGCCGTAGCGCAGGAAGGGCTCCTCGTAGTCGGGCACGAGGTTGGGCAGATCCTCCGTGTCGTTCTGGTTGAAATCAGAGATGAAGTCGAGATTCTCGTCGTACCCCGGGAAGACTTCCACGTCGCTGTTTTCGAAGATCCTCTGCCAGTCCGGAAACCTGTCCTGATCATCGTTGTCCTCGACGAGCTCGTAGTAGAACGATCCCTTGTCGGCATAGTCGATGTTGGTCTCACCACGGGCCAGAATGGCGCTGGTGTTGTAGC
>JAQCJA010000449.1 GCA_027593305.1 bacterium | reverse complement strand
CGATCTCTGCATCGACAAGGAACTCTGCCAGGGAGACGGGACGGTACGGGTCGAGATCCTGCGGCCCAAACAACCCGGTTCCACCGATGAGCCCCTTGGCCAGGCCATAGGGTGCGGAGAACTCAAGTGTCGCATTGTCGTCGGTATTGAGGCCAGCCCCTGCAGCGAAACGTCGCACGTCGGCATCCGCTGCGACAAAGGAGCTGAGGATCTGTGCCGCTGTGCCAACACCGATGCGACCGAGGTCTGTCTGCAGTTGCCGGTCCTCGACCCGCGCCGACAGTTGCTGCAGGGACAGGGGCACGGGAGACTGGCTGCCGATCAGGAAGTAGTCTCCTCCGGGCACCGACTCCCAGAGAGACACGTGGGGAAAGACGTGGACAAAGGTGTTGACGATCGTGCGGAAATCTTCGGTCGCCATGGAATAGGCCTGCACCCAACTGCACATGATACCGTCAGCAGCAAGCTTTGTCCGGCAGGCCTCAAAAAACTCGACCGTGAACAGATCCGCCATCCCGGCGATCCAGAGATTTGATGGCTGCGAGATGATCACATCGAAGACGGCATCCGCATGGGCCATGTGATTGCGGCCATCACCGATCGTCAGATGTACGCGGGGGTCCGCCAACGCGTCCCCATTGACCTCGCTGAAGAACCTTGCGCCGCGGACGACCTCTGGCGAGATCTCGACACATTCGATCCGTTGCACAGCATGATGTTCCAGAGCCCCGAGAGAGATGCCGCTGCCAAGTCCGATCAGCAGGGCGTCGATGGGGTCAGGATGCAGCAAAGCAGGAAGATGCGAGAGCAAAGACTGCGAGCGCAGGTCGCCACGTGAAGAGGCGTCGGTCTTGCCATTCACCTTGAGATACAGCTGCCCCCCGCTTTCGACGACCGTCACCGTCGCCGTCAGGCCCTCCTCCTCGTAGAGCAACGTGCGACTGCCCGTCATGACCTTGTCGAGCCCGGTGCCCTGCGTCCGGGCGTTGGCCTTGTAGCGATAGGCATAGAGATAGGGAGCGCTGTTGAGCAGGTTCGTATCCCATGCAGGCGTAAGGACGATCCCGGAGAGCAGGGCAACTGCTGTAGCGGCGACACAGGCCCAGCGGAGGCGTGGGGTCCGCCAGTCACTCAGTAGCACGAAGATGCCCCCAAGGGCGGCGTTGAGTCCCACAGCCAGGAGAATGGATACGCGCACCCCGACCAGAGGAATCAACACAAAACCGGCAGCGAAGGAACCAATGACGGAACCCAGTGTGTTGGCCGCGTAGGCCTCACCCACGGAACGGCCAATCCCTGACAAGTCCCGGGCGTAGATCCGTGCCACCGTGGGAAACACGGCCCCCATGGCGAAAGTCGGGATGAGCATGAGCAGGAACACCGTAACGAATTGCGCGGTGTGCAGCGCGCCAAAGGAATCGGCCCAACGGGTGACCAATTCGACAACGAGGGGCGGCGCGATACCGAAGAGAGGAACGATGGCCAGACAGGCAAAGGCGACAACCAGTTGCAGGCCCCCAAGAAACAGCACAGGGCGGCGACGCCGATCGATGAAACTGGACAGGACCACCGCGCCGAGTCCGAGGCCGGCAATGAAGGCAACCAGCATCAGGGTGAAGGCATAAACGGACGAACCCATCAACTGCGTCAGGGTTCGGGTCCACGCCACTTCATAGACCATGGAGGCGGCACCTGCTGCGCCGAGCCCGAGTACAACGACGAGTCGCAGAGGATCACGCGGGACAGCGGCAACAGCCGTTGATGTGGGCGACACGGCCACGGGCCCCCGCCGACGGTCCAGCAGCAGGGAAATGATGCCGATGCTGAAGCTGCCTGCGGCAGCAGCGAACAGCGTTGCCTGTACACCGCCAAGGGGAACGAAGGCGAATCCAGCCGCCGCCGCCCCGAGAGCGGCACCGATCGTGTTGATACCGTAGAGTTGCCCGACGTCACGTCCGATCCACTTCAACCCCTGCGTCAGGTGGCTGATCAGCAGCGGCAGGGTGGCACCCATCATGGTCGCCGGTGGCAGCAGCAATGCACAACTGATGGCGAAGCGACCAAACGCCAGGACCGGTCCATTGTCAGCGAAATTCTGATAGAGCCACCCGTACAGCGGGTCGGCGGGTACCATGAGCAACGGCAGAAGAACCGCGTAGGCGCCAACAAGCAACTCAAGCACACCGTAGGCACGCAGGGGGCGCGATATGCGCTCGACGACACGCCCAGCCGCAAATGAGCCGAAGGCGAGACCACCCATGAAGGCAGTTAGAACCGTCGCCGAGGTGTAAACGGTATTGCCCATGATGATGCGGAACTGCCGCATCCAGGTGATCTCGTAGACCAGACCCAGTGCGCCGGAAGCAAAGAACAAGGCGAATACCACCCACCGCCGGGGCATGCTACGAACCCTTCCTGAAGGACTCGACAAGCTGCTCGAAATAGGGATTGCCTCCCATATCGGCGGCCGCCATGGCTGCGAATCGTCGAGCGTCCTCGATCCGTCCTGATGTGACCAGTTCCTCCGCCAGCAAAGGAAACAACGAAAACAGGAAGGGTCGTCGGAAACCATCCGCCAGGAAGGCGCGCTCCAGCCCGGCGAGGGCCGGCTCAGAATGCCCCAGGAAGTGATGCAGGCTGCCCCGGACAAAGTCGACGAAGGCGGGATCGACATCGGGAGCGGATTCGACGAAGCGGGTGCGATCCAGTGCCTCTTGCAGTTCCTCTTCGACTTCTGCTGGAGCCAGTCCCGTCAACCGCGCACACCAGCCAAGCTGCACCGCCGACCACAGATCGGCACGTGGCGTGAAAGGGGCCTCGAGACGTGCCGCCCGATAGTGCCGCAAGGCGTGGTTGAAATACCCTTCGACGTAGAGCTGATCTGCCAGATCCAGCGCCAGGGGGACCTCCTGACGATGACTCATCCAGCGCTGGGCCCCCTGTTGTTCGGCGGACGACAGGCCTTGATAACCGGTAACCGCGCGCTGTCGGAAACGTTGTGCGGCGTCACGGTTGAAGCGGTCCATCGGTGGCGACCCGAGCAATTCGGCCATGGCCTGGTCGACGCGTACCGCCTCTGCAGGCACGTTGCCTTGTTTCCGCAGGTACTCTTCGTCTGCTTGCAGGCGGTCCATTCCCTCGCCGTCGCTTACGACCTGAACCAGAGTTCTCGCCAGCAGTGCCTGTCCGCGAAGGGTCGGGTGAACGTGATCGACCAGCAGATCAAACCCCGGACGTGCCGGACGGGAAGCTGCAACGAAGGCAGCTTCCACATCGGCAAGCTCAACCTGGTGGCGACGAGCAACGTCACGAATGGCCCGATTGTGGTCGGATGGCGCGCGCCAGGGCATCGTATCCAGATTGCGGGCGCGTATGAAACAGCGGTCCGCTTCTTCGTCCCGTCCCTGACGCCGCAGTGCCTGGCCCTTCAGGAAGGCAAGCCAGGCGGAGTCACTGAAGAGCGTGTCAGCCGCTTCGAGTCGGACAAGCGCGGTCGACGCTGCGGATGCCCCTGGTGTCCGCAGGGCGACACGGGCCGCCTCGACATGCTCCGACCACAGAAGGTCCGCCGCCGTCGACGGGTCCGGTGAGGACGAACCAGCGGGGGCGAATTCCTCGTCGTTTGCCGTCAGTGTGCACAACACGGGTCTGACGCCGGACGCGCGGCAGGTCATGACAGCGTCGGTCAGGTTGCGGGTCAGCTGCTCGACAGCATTCTGGCGACGTCCGTCCAGCAATGCAACCTGTCCCCGACGAGCCATGGTTTCCAGCAATTGTCCCGATGAGACCCGCGTGCCCCCGACCCAGTCCATCATTGACTTGAGTGCATGCGGCAGGCGCCAGGACATGAGGCTGTAATGACTCCTTGTCGCCCACTGTGAGGTCCCTGCACCAGCACCGTAAATGCCGTAGTACTCGTTGTGTCCACAGTAGATGACGACGACGTCGGGGTGCAGTTCCATGGCGGCATCGACGGTTTTTGCGACGGCGAAACTGGCGATGGAAGTGATACCCAGATTGAAGACCTCAACCACTTGCCCGGGCAGGACGTCCGTGAGCATGGCTTGCAGAAGCGCGGGCGCCGCCAGGCGATGTGGATGCGGATACCCCTGCACGGTGGATGCCCCGGCGACGACGACGCGAAAGGTCTTGTTCCCGGCGGCCTCGACATAGGGTTCAGCGCGCATGCGACCACTGGCAACAAGCGACCCCTCATACCGCTCGTGAAAGAATCTCTCAGGAAATACGGCGTTCGTGCTTCTCAGCACGTCGCCCTCAGAGCGGGCCAGGGTCAACAGCAGGGGCGGGTTTCCCGTGCCGGGGGCAAGGTGCAGCAGGCCCTCCACGACCAGAAGAACCAGCAGGG
>JAQCJA010000448.1 GCA_027593305.1 bacterium | reverse complement strand
CCGGCCATGGCCAGATCGATCTGCTCGAAGAGTTCCTTGGCGTCGTCCTTCGTCGCCGTCGCCGTCACGGTAAGGATGGTCTGTCGATCCTCGCGCCGGATGCCCCCCAGGGCACGTTCCACAGTCAGTGTCGCCAGCGACTCCAGGGGTACCTCGGCGCCGGCAGCCGTCGGGAAGGTGAGATTGCGCAGTTGCAGCACGCTCTGTCGATCCACATCCTGCAACTGGAAAAAAACAGAGACCTCATGCCCATCTTCGGCACGGAATTGCGTCAGTTCCCGTCCGCGCAGCGCATAGGCGATGTTGCCTGAGATCGCCTGCGGATCGATACCGTAGCGCCGCACCTGGTCACGATTGAGTTCGATCTGCAACTCGGTCGTGCCCTTGTCCATGTCGGTCTGCACAGACAGGAGACCGGGGATCCTGTTCAACCGCCTCTCCACCTCACTCGACAGACCTATGAGGGTCGACGTGTCCTCGCCATAGAGATTGATCGCTACCGCCGCATCGTCGCCGCCGCCGTCCCGCCAGTTGAGTCGAAGACTGACACCCGGAGGCGTCTGGATCCGCTCCTTCATGTCCTTGAGCGTTTCCTCGTAACTGAGGTACAGGCTCTCACGCAGGCCTGCGGCCTTGAGCAGATCGTCCCAGGCCGCGGCGTACCACTCCGTGTTCTTTTCGTCGTTCAGGATTACGTGAATGCGGCCGAAGGAATTTCGTGACCAGGTCTCGAGGACCTTGATGTTGTACTGCTGCTTGTGCTGGGTCAGCGTGTCCTCGACGCTCGAAATGAACCGATCCGCCGCTTCCAGGGTCTGGCCTGCGGGCATGTCGAAAGCGAGCCAGATGTCCTTGCTGTTGTTGCGCCCTTCGTCGGTGCGCTGCATGCCGGCGATCGGGATCTGGATGCTCGCCATGGCCAGCACCACGAGCAGTGTCGCATCCAGTCGGCGTGTCAGCACCCACCGCAGGCAACGTATGTAGCCGTTGCACGCCCGTTCCAGGAAACGGGACTCCCCTCCCTGTCTGGCGGCCCCCACGTGTCGCGCCGCCAGAGGAATGATGGCCAGAGCGATCACCAGGGAGGCCAGCAGCCCGACGATGACCGGTCCACCGAGGCGCAACATGATGAAGGAGAACTCCTCTTCATCACTCATCAACATCAGCGGCAGGAAGACGACAACCGTCGTCAGTGTTGCCATCGTGACCGCCAGCCCGACCTCACCGGCTCCTTTGATGGACGCTTCGCGGGCGTCCATACCCGCTTGCCGGCACCGGTAAATGTTCTCAACGATGACGATCGCATTGTCGACAACAAGACCCAGGCTCAGCATGAGGCCCATCATGGTGATCAGGTTCAGCGTCCAACCCATGAAGTAGATCGTGGCGATCGTCACCAGAAGCGACAGGGGAATGGCGAGGGTTATGATCGCCGTCATACGTACGGCACGCAGGAAGTAGAACAGAACGAGGGCGGCAAACAGGCCGCCCCACAGACCCGTCGTCTTCAGGTTGTCCACCGACTCCACGACGTGCTCGCCCTGATCCCAGAACACCTCAAATTCGATGCCCGCCAGGTGGGGACGTTTTTTCAGTTCCGCCAGTTTGGCAGGCACGGCGCGAGAGATCTCCACGAGATTGCCCGCCGATGCCTTCTTGATCTCGATGCCGAGGGAGGCGCGCCCGTCGATGCGATTGAACCAGTCCTTCCTGGGTGGTTTCAGGCCGACTTCGGCGACATCCCGCAGGCGCAACCCGTGCTCAGCATCAACAATGAGAGCGCCAATCTCCTCCACCGACTCGAAACGCCCCATGGAGCGGACGTAGATCTTGCGCCCGCCCTCCACGACATATCCGCCGGGGATGGTGAAGTTCTGGTTCGCCAGCTGATTGCCCACCTGGAAAGGCTGAATCCCGTGCGCCTTGAGCCGCGCCTGATCCAGCTCGATGCGTACCTGCTTGCCCGCCTCGCCCCACACGTCAACCGTGCCCACGCCCTCGATCCGCTGCAGTTCCGGCCGCACATGCACGTCGAGCACCTGGTAGGGATCGACGAAACCCTCGCCGAGGTAGGCGCCCATCCACATCACCGGCCAGTCGTCCTGGTCCCACTTGCGCACGTCGATGCGCTCAACCTCATCGGGCAATTCCGGCATGAGACGATCCATGCGATCACGCAACGCCGCGTAGGCCTCATGCATGTCCGTGCGTGGCTGGAATTCGATGTTGGCCCAGGAGCCGCCCCGGTTGGCGCCGGTTCGAACCTTGGCGATGCGGGGAACGGTGGCGATCGCCTCTTCCATGGGCCGTGTGAGTTTCTCTTCCACCTCTTCCGGACTGGCATCGGGATAACTGACCCAGATGTTCAGCCGGTCACCCTCCATGCCGCCGGGGAACAGAGCCAGTGGAATACGTGCGTAGGCGACGTAGCCGACGACCAGCGTGGCGATGACGACTTGAATAAGATTGACGGGCCGATCGACACTGAGGCGAGGCAACCAGTTGCCGCGTTCGTCCAACTCTACACCTCCGCCCTGTCGCGAACCACGAGGGAATAGACGGTCGGAATCACAATCAGGGTGAGAAAGGTGGAACTGACCAGGCCGGCGATTACGGTGAGCGCCATGGGTGTGCGGATCTCGGCCCCGTCACCAAGGCCAAGAGCCATCGGCAACAGACCCAGAACGGTGGTCATGGTTGTCATGAGAATCGGCCGCAGGCGCACGGTACCAGCCTGCACGATGGCTTCTGTCACCGCCATGCCGTTGCGTCGCAACGTGTTGATGTAGTCCACCAGAACGATCGCGTTGTTGACGACGATGCCGGCAAGCATGATGAAGCCGATGAAAACGACGATGCTCAGCGGGATGTGGGCCAGATACAGGACCGCTACGGCACCGATGGCTGCGAGAGGTACCGTGAACATGATGACGAATGGGTGGATGAGGGATTCGAACTGGCTCGCCATAACGATGTAGACGAGAAAGATCGCCAGGGCCAGTGCGAAAACCATGCTGTCCAGCGAACGCTTCATCTCCTCGTTCTGACCACTGATGAGGAAGCTGAAGCCCGACGGAAAGGTCATGCCCGCCATGGCCGCCTCGATACCCTGAGATGCCGAGCCAAGATCGATGCCCTGGATGTTGGCCGTCACCAGTGCGGCGCGCTGCTGATCGATGCGGCGGATCTCGCTGGGCCCTTCGGCGGTGCGGATGTTGGCGACGGAGGACAGGCGGATGGGCACGGCACCGGTGGGGTTGACCACCAGCCGCTCCAGTTCGTCGACGCCGAGGCGATCGGCCTGCTGCAGGCGGACCAGAACGTCGATGTTGCGCTCTTCACGACGGAAGTCCGTCGCAACGCGGCCCTGAACCTTGTTGCGTACAAGCTCGGCGACGGCCCGCAGGTCGAGGCCATAGTTCGACAGGCGCTCGCGGTCATAGACGACCTGCAGTTCCGGATTGCCCGTCTGCAGCGTCGAGTGCACATCGGTCAGACCCGGGAGTTGAGCGATCATCGCTGCGGCTTCGGCACTGGTGCGCCGCAACAGCTGCAGATTGTCCCCGCGGATCTCCAACTCGATGGGCGTCTTGAAACTGAAAAGTGACGGGTACGAGACTTCGGTGGAGACCTCGGGAATGGACCGCAGTTGCTGCCGCAGTTGCCGGATGATTCGGTCTTCTGTCTCTGGCGGCGTTCCCGCTGCCAGGTAAACGGTGACACGTGCCGTGTGCTCACCCTCATCGGCGGCAGAGGTTGCGGCGCCGTCTGAACCAACCGTTGTGGCCACCCGCTCGACGGCCTCGAGGTCCACCGCGACACGCTCCGCTGTGGCGGTGACAGCCGCGGTGTGCAGCAGAGGCGTGCCTACGGGCATGGTCAGATCGAGATTGAAGTCGCCCTGATGTACAGGTGGGATCAGTTCCGTACCGAGAGCGGGTACCAGTTGCGTCCAGCACAGCCAGAAACTCAGTCCGGCGACACCAACAACAACAAGCCGCTGGCGGAGGGCGGCCCGGACGACGACTGGATAGCCGTCATGGACCTGGCGCAGCAGGATCTGGAACAGTCCCAGAACGGGTGCCGCCACCGGTACGGCAGTGATGGTTGCGACAACCAGGACGGCCGCCACCAGCACACCGGCGAGCAGAAGTCCTACGAGCAGCGCGGTGCCCACCAGACTGAGCGCGGCGTGGGCAGCAAGCCGGATCAGCAGATATGGCCCGATGAGCCCCGCCAGCAGCCCACGGAGCCCTGCCAGCGGCCAGCGCCAGCGCCCTTCACCCCTGGGGGGCACCCAACGTCCCACTCGCAGCAGATCACGACCGAGGTCCGTGAGGGCGCTGCTGTCGAGCAGTCCGGGCCAGATGTTATCC
>JAQCJA010000447.1 GCA_027593305.1 bacterium | reverse complement strand
CGGCGGTCCCTATGCCCGACTATACGTACGCAACTGATCGCAGCGACTGGGATGCCGAAGACGATGCAGTGCTTTTTCCTTGATCTGCCGGACACGTTCCCGCGTGAGGCCGAACCGTCCGCCGATCTGGTCGAGGGTCATAGGTTCTTCACCATCCAACCCGAAATACAAACGCACAATCTCTGCCTCACGCCCGACGAGACTGGCCAGAGCACTCTCGATCTGGTGGCGCAGGCAACGCTTCATGACTTCGATCTCAGGCGAATCCTGCCGCTCGTCAGGGAGAATGTCGTGCAGGTTCTGCTCCTCCTCGTCGCGGAAGCTCGCGTCCAGGGACCGCATGGCTCGATCGTGAAGAATCGTCTGCTCGACTTCTTCGACAGGGACGTCAAGTTGCGCGGCGATGTCTTCAGGTTCGGGAGCCTCGGTACGCTCCTGCATCAGCAGCCGGGACACCCTTGAGATCTTGTACAACAGACCGATCTTGTTGAGGGGCAGGCGAACCGTCCGTGACTGTTCGGCCAGTGTCTGCAGTATTGCCTGACGGATCCACCACACGGCGTAGGAGATGAACTTGAAGCCCTTCTCCTCGTCAAAGCGTTCAGCTGCTGTGATAAGCCCCACGTTGCCCGAGCTGATCAGGTCGGACAACGGCACCCCACGGTTCTGGTACTCCCTGGCGACGCTGACGACAAACCGCAGGTTTGCTTCGACCAATTGGTTGCGAGCAGTCTCGTCGCCCGCCTTGATGCGTTGGGCAAGGCACACTTCTTGAGCGCCCGAAAGGGGGGGCGAATTCGAGATCTCTCCCAGGTAACTCCCGAGAGAATCTTCGGAGGGAACCTTCGCCTGCTCAGCCATCCGCTCCACCTCGACTGTTGCTGCTCAGGTCACATGCCACTCGGTGATCAGGGCCCCCCTGATCACTACCAGCAATTCATCACCAGAGATTCATCAATATAGTTCAGTCAGATCACTTCTAACAGTCACCTGCTAGTCAGGTGCTAGTTAGGTGATGATATCAGGTGACAATGGACGTAAGTTAAACGGCGTCGTCAACGCATGTCAAGCTCGTACTGGACATGCTGATCATCTACAAGACGCTGTTTTTCGCGGCCTTTACGCCCATCAGAGAGCGACTGCCCGGCACTGCGCATCCGCGAGCTGCCCGATCCCTTTTGCAGTCAGATCCAGCAACAACTGGGACTGCTCGCGAGTGAACGGTGCTCGCTCCGCTGTGGCCTGTAATTCGATGATACCCCCAGTGGATGTCATGACCATGTTCATATCGGTATCTGCCTGTGAATCTTCGCTGTAACACAAGTCCAGCAGAGCCTCGCCGCCGAGCAAACCCGCACTGACTGCGGCGATCTGCGCCACCACCACGTCTTCATCGCTCAGATTGCCGCTTTTGCACAGTTGCCGTAGTGCCAGAACCAGGGCCACCCAGGCGCCCGTGATCGATGCGGTCCGCGTGCCCCCGTCTGCCTGGAGAACGTCACAGTCGACGTACAGCGTGCGCTCGCCAAGGCGCGTCAGGTCGACGGCCGCCCGCAGCGAACGTCCGATAAGCCGCTGAATTTCGCGAGTTCTTCCATTTGGACGCCCCGTGGATGACTCGCGAGCGACCCGCTGAGGAGAGCACCCGGGCAACATTCCATATTCGGCGGTCAGCCACCCCTTCCCTTTCCCCGCGAGGAAGGGCGGTACCCGGTCTTCTACGGAGACTGTGCAAAGGACTCTGGTCTGTCCCATCTCCATAAGCACAGCTCCCGGCGAAGTATTGACATATCCAGGAGTGATCTTGACTGTCCGTAGCTGCTCGGCGGTGCGGCCATCTTGGCGGATCATGCAACTCCTGCTCAATTCTGAGGGGGCGTACCTGTGGTCAGGAGATCAGGAACTGGCGGTAGTCCTGGCCCTGCATGTCGACGACATAACACATCTCTACCAGGCGTGACAGGACCCGGCCGCCAGCCACCTGCTCCAACTCGGCACGTGACTGGTTGGATGTCACGATCGTGAAATTCTCATCCCCGTATCGCGCATCGACGAGATCGTACAGCATCTCCGTCTCCCACTCGGTGCCGCGCTGCACACCGAAGTCGTCGAGAACCAGATAGGGAATGTTGCACATGTGCTCAAGGATCTGAAAAGTCTTGCCGTACTGTTCGCTGTCCTGGGAGTAGGTGTCTCTCAGTTGCTGAAAGAACTTGCGGGAGAGGTTCACGAAGCGCCCGGGCCTTGCGCGGCGCAACATCAACTCATTCAACAGGATACAGGCAAGCAAGGTCTTGCCTGTACCCGGTGGGCCCAGAAGCAGATACCCCCGTTGTGGTTCACGGTCGTCATCAACCAGAGCCGTCATGATATTGAGCACGGGACGCACACAACGTGCCACCTGAAGGAACCTGCCATCGGGGCCCAGGTCGCTGTAGTCCCCGCGGAATTTGAAGCGGAAGCGTGATGGCATGTCTGCCTGACGGAACAGTTCCTTGACGTTGGCCAGACGGCGACGTGCGCTCTGGCAAGGGCACCAGCAACGCTGAGAATCAGCATCCCAATACTGGAATGGCGGGCGCCCCCCGCAACGACACTGTGCGGCGATACACTCACAGACGTCCAACTGTCCGAATCGTCCAACCTCGACACGAGGATCGTACTGCACGCCGTGGCCGCCACACTTCGGGCAAGGGGCAGATGACCTGGAATGGTCGCCAGGGGTGGCTGGAATTCGCTGAGATTCGCTCACTGCATCAATCCCGACTGGCCAGGGCTCGGTCGATCGCGCGGTCGGCATCGCGCTTGGCGATCTCATTGCGCCGGTCGTAATCCCGCTTTCCTCGGACAACTGCGATTTCCACCTTTGCCTTTCCGCCTTTGAAATAGAGGCGCAAAGGGATCAGGGTCAGCCCCTTTTCAGCAGTATCGCCAACGATGCGACGGATCTCCATGCGACTCAACAGCATCTTGCGGGATCGCTCGGGGTCGTGATTGAACCGGTTTCCGCCGGTATACGGTTCGATGCGAACGCCATGGAGAAACGCTTCGCCGCGTTCTATCCGCGCATGGCCATCAGTGAGGTTGGCCTTGCCCAAACGCAGTGACTTGACCTCCGTTCCCAGCAGGGCCAACCCGGCTTCGTACGTATCAAGTATTTCGTAATCGTGACGGGCCCGTCGGTTCTGCGCGATCAGGTGCGTCCCGGGTGCCGAGTCCTTGTCGTTTCTGGCCATTGCAAGATACCGAATCGCGTAAGTGATAATGAAGACAAGCGTCTTGACGGCGCTGCGGGTCGCCAATTACCTTTGTTGACTTGCTCGAGACAGCGGCCCGACCGCTGTAGCTCAGCATGCCGATGTGGCGGAATTGGTAGACGCGCATGGTTCAGGTCCATGTTCCTGCAAGGGAGTGGGGGTTCGAGTCCCTTCATCGGCACCACATAATGCGAAGCGGCAGTAACTTCGAAGTAGCGGTAATGAACTTCGAAGTAGCGGTAATGCGAAGCGGCGTCCCCTGAAGGAGGCGCCGCTTTTGTCTATGCGCGTGTCACGAATGTAGGACACGCAACCGTGCGCGCAACCGCCCCACCTCATACGCACAAGCGTAACAGTCTGTGCAACAACAACTTGAGGTGATCAACCGATTTTCCCTCTGCCATTTTCTGAAAGGACGACCGATGGCACAATTCCTGCACACGCGGGTCCGTGTGAGTGACCTGGACAAGTCGATCGATTGGTATTGCCGACATCTCGGATTTGAACTTCAGAGTCGAACGGACAAGTCCCCCGCCGGGAACCACGTCGCCCATCTCTCATTACCAGGAAATGAGCACACGATCGAGTTCACGTGGTCGCCGGACTACGAACTGAACGTACCAGCAGATCTGCTGCACTTTGCCATTGGCGTGGACGATCTCATCGCCTGCTGCGACACCCTCGAGAAAGACGGATTGGAGATCTGGCCCGCCGACTGGCGGCAGACCTTTCCCGCAGGCAGAAAAATGGCCTTCATTGACGATCCAGATGGGTATGAAATCGAGCTTCTGGAGCGCAGTTAGGGCTCGCACCAGCAGCGGCCACTCTTTCTCCTAAAGATTGAGTTGCTTGAGCCGATATTCTTAGTATAACATGGTATCATATCCCCGCACATGTCACATAAAGACAAGGAGGTCTTTATCAATGGCAGCGCGCAAGACGAAGCTGATCGGCATTGAAGACGCAGCACGGCTGTTCGGCAAGTCGATTCACCAAATGCGGGAATACAAGTCCAAAGGTTTGCTCAAGGTTGCGGATTGTCAGGGCAACAAGGATCTGTACGACATGGCCGAGGTTATACTGCTCAAGCACCTGATACATGAGATGCGTGTGACGGAGGGGTT